>JAUVWP010000001.1 GCA_030604085.1 Methanosarcinales archaeon
AGCATAGCATTGAGATCGTAACATGATAAGGTGGTTTTATCAGTCTCGTATGTTTTGATCTTCTGTTCAAGCGATAAGTTGTATACAAAGCGGCACGCTCCAATATGTTTGAGAAACATTTCTCTTTGCGCCTCATCTGGATACATCCGGTATTTGTATGCTATCAGCATCATGTTACTATTGTTTTAACAATACTTAAATATTTCGTTAAAGGATGTGTGTGGGGTGCATTCATCCCCGCATTAAAAATGTGAGGATTTCTGCGTCCCCTGCACCCCATGTTTTGAGCAATCATGAGGTGCCCCAAGCGGATCGATGCTGTCAATCATTCTCCGCATCCGGAAACTCGACAGGACTCTCTATAATTTTCGGTGATCTGCCCCTGGCATCAGTTTCATCTCGTCCTAATAGAACGCCTCCACGGCCCCGCGAAGCGTTTCCGGGATCTCCCGCGTCGTTAACTGGTCGAGCCCCACAGTCGAATCAAGCGTTAGCGGAGTAATCGAGATGTGGTGCTGTGCGAGAGCATGTACATCGGTGCCGGGTTCGTCATCCTGCACGAGATCGCCATTGATCCAGTAGTACGGACGCCCCCGCGGGTCATGCCGCTTCTCAACAGCAGTCTTGAATATCTTTCTCGACAGTCTGGTGATCTCGATCTCAGTATCAAGGGATGCGGTTCGCGGGATGTTGACGTTGAGCACATCCACCCCATCCGGAAAACCCTTTTTAAGTGCGTGTTTTGCAATCCTTCCGACCAGATCGATCCCTGCATCAAAATCGTACTCATAGTGCCTGAGATCGTCGAACTTGTCGCCCTGATCCACCACCTGAATCGATGCTGCTATCGTTGGGATGCCGTAGCTGGCAGCTTCGAGTGCAGCACCGATCGTGCCGGATGTGGTCACTATGTCGGTGCTGATGTTCTCGCCGATATTAAACCCGGATACGCAGAGATCAGGAAGCCGGTCCATGATGGCAAAGATCGCGAGGATCACGGAATCGGCAGGCGTTCCCGCGACCGCATAAGCCTCGAACGTGTCCAGTTTGATCTCAGAGAATCTCAGGGGCTCGAAGACCGATACCGATCTCCCGACACCTGATTTCTGCATCGATGGCGCCACGACGCTAACGTTTCCGAGATCGCGGACGCTCCTGTACGCTGCCCTGATGCCTGACGAGTACACGCTATCGTCGTTTGTAACGAGTATTGCTGGCATATTATCGGTATCCAACGTACGAACTCGGCTCCTTTGCAGGCACACCGCCCTTGAACATCTCCTGCACCCGCTGGTAATGATCCGTGATATCGGTATTTGCGGTTGGTCTTATCTTCTGTATCGCCTCTTCGAAATGCCGCATCTCGATCTGATCGAGATCCTCACGCATCGCAAGCATAGCAGACTCCCTGCAGAGCGATTCGAGATCGGAGCCGACATAGCCCTCGGTTATATCAGCGAGTTCAGTGAGATCCACATTCGTTAGCGGCATCTCCTTGGTATGGATTCGCAGGATAGCTTCTCTTCCAGACTTCGTTGGCACCCCTACATACACGAGCCGGTCAAACCTCCCTGACCTGATGAGCGCAGGATCGACGATGTCTGGGCGATTGGTTGCAGCAACCACAATCACATCCTTGAGCGTCTGGAGCCCGTCCAGTTCGGTCAAGAGTTGATTTAGCACGCGGTCAGTGACCCTTGCCAAATCCATCCCGCGAATCGGCGCGAGTGCATCCAGTTCATCGAAGAATATGATGGCGGGTGCAACCTGCTTTGCCTTTTTAAATGTCTCCCGAATCGCTTTCTCGGATTCCCCGATCCATTTCGAGAGCAGTTGGGGACCGCTTATGCTGATGAAGTTGGCGTTTGATTCGTTTGCAGCAGCCTTTGCAAGCAGGGTCTTTCCGGTGCCAGGGGGACCGTATAAGAGGATGCCTTTCGGCGGTGTCGTACCCATCTTCTTGAACCTTTCCGGATTTTTAAGGGGCCATTCGATCACTTCCTGAAGCTCCTGCCGTACAGCATCCATTCCTCCGATGTCAGCCCATGTGACATGTGGAATCTCGACAAGAACCTCGCGCATCGCAGATGGCTCGATCTCACGCAGTGCCTCCTCGAAATCCACCCCGGTGACGATCATCCCGTCCAGCACCTCCTTTGGAATCTCCTCGTCGTCAAGATTGATCTCTGGTAGATACTTGCGCAGCGTTTTCATTGCAGATTCTCTCGTCAGTGATGAGAGATCTGCGCCAACGAAGCCGTGTGTGTTCTCTGCGAGTTCGCACAGATCAACATCATCAGAGAGCGGCATCCCGCGCACATGAATCTGCAGGATTTCGATGCGGTCTTCCAGATCAGGAACACCGATCTCGACCTCCCTGTCAAATCGTCCTGGGCGGCGGAGTGCCGGGTCGATCGCATTCACACGGTTCGTTGCCGCGATCACAGCAACCTGCCCACGCTCTTCGAGACCATCCATCAATGACAGTAACTGGGCAACCACCCTCCGCTCCACCTCCCCATAAACGTCCTCTCGCTTCGGGGCAATCGAATCGATTTCATCGATGAAAATAATTGAAGGCGACTTTTCTTCAGCCTCCTCAAAAATATCTCGCAGCCGCTGTTCGCTCTCTCCATAATACTTGCCTATGATCTCAGGTCCTGCGATGTATAGGAAATAAGCCCCGGATTCATTTGCTACCGCCTTCGCAATCAATGTTTTCCCGGTTCCAGGCGGACCGTACATCAGTATCCCTTTCGGAGGATCGATGCCCAGTTTCTGAAAAACTTCGGGATGTTTCATCGGCAGTTCGATCATCTCACGCACCCGCTCGACCTCATCATGAAGCCCTCCGATATCTTCATAAGTGATGCCGGTACCTTTCGCAGAGTCGAAACCGATGACCGGTTTTTCGAGCAGCACGATCTCGGTCTGTTTGTCCACCAGCACCATCCCTTCAGGTACTGTCTCGGTCACGATGAGCGGCAGCATCTGCCCCCCAAACGGGGACGGCGTCGTCAGGATTGGGATGATGTCACCGAGCAGGATAGGGCGCTTGAACGTCTGCTGCTTCACGATGGTCTCGGCATCAGGACCAAACTGGACCTCCGAACCCTGTGGCGGGGCAAAAACCACTCGTTCGGCATCTTTTATGGGTGCACGCCTGATATTCACCCGCTCCCCGATCCCACTGCCAGCGTTCTGGCGCACATAACTGTCTATCCGTATCGTCTCCTGCCCCCAGTCCTGCCGATCAGCGCGCCAGACCTTCGCACAGGTCACTCTTCTGCCCTCGATCTCGATGATGTCACCGGGTGACAATTGAAGCATCTGGAGGACGTATGGATCGAGGCGTGCCATCCCTCTTCCCGCATCCTTCGGATACGCCTTTACAACCGTTAATTGAATTTCGTTCATGAATGTCCGCCTGTTAGATTTGGATTTATGCTTTGATATATCTGTCTGGATTGGCTATAAGGGTTATCTGTACAACGTTAGAGTTATTTGAAAAATTCCATACGCCCTCAAGCATGTTCCGTAGGGAACGCACGATAAATAAGTTACCAGCAGAAGGTGTCACGCCTATATACTATGTTGGTGCAAGATGGCACAATCAAATTTTGCTCCGAAAATGAGTGCACATTTTCATGGAACCAGGAGGGTCATGGATGCTTAGTTAAAACACTCGGATTTTATGGCAGTCAAATTCGTGCAATCCTGGGTATTCGTCTGCATTCGTGATTTTGACAAGCTTTTTATATACTATCTACTTAAATAAACTATGATTGGTATATTAATTTTTAGAGATTTCCTAAATCTCAAAACCCGGTTTAACTAAAGAATGGTATCCCGGATCCGTGTAAGCGCGTCATAGATTCGCTCTCTCGACGCCGCGTACGATATCCGGATGAAGCCTGAACTTTCAGGACCGAATGCAGACCCGGGCGTTACTGCGATATACGCTTCCGTAAGCAAGCGTTCTGCGACATCGTCCCCGCCCCCGTAGTCAGCAACATTCAGGAAGAGATAGAACGCGCCGTCCGGCTTCGTGCAGTTAAACCCGAGCGATTTCAACCCATCGACCAGAATATCCCGCCGCGCTTCAAACTCGGCTACCATCGAATCGACCGATCCGTGATCGGACCGTAGCGCGGTAACGCCCGCGTGCTGGACAAAGGATGCGGCATGGCTCACCGAATGCGACTGTAGTTTGAGCGCCGCTCTGACGATGTCCGGAGGCGCTGCCATGTATTTGAGACGCCAGCCGGTCATCGCGTACGATTTTGAGAAGCCATTTATCGTGATCACACGGTCATGCATTCCGTCAAAAGACCCGATGCTGTAATGTTTTTTGCCGTAGATGATCTTTTCGTAGATTTCATCGGAGAGTACCGTGATGTTGTTATCGATTGCGATCTCCGCGATCTCCGTGAGGTATTTTTTCCCGAATACGGCACCACTCGGGTTCCCCGGGCTATTTATGATGATAAGCTTTGTTTTACCTGTGACGTAATCCCCGATGTCAGGCGGCATGAAATCCTGATCTGTTGGAACCCATACAGTGCGGGCGCCCGCATACCTGATGCACGCATCGTAAGTGACCCATGCCGGATCAAGCAGTATCGCCTCGTCCCCCTCATCAAGCACTGCCTGCACCGACTGGAAGACCGCCTGCTTTGCACCGGGAGTTACAAGGATCTGATCGGGCGCTGTATCGAGTTTGTTCTCGGTGCGAAGTTTCTCCGCGATCGCATTCTTAAGTTCAGGGATGCCGGCAGCAGGCGTGTAATGGGTCTCGCCGCGGCGGATCGACTGGAAAGCCGATTCAGAGATGTATTCGGGCGTGTCAAAGTCTGGCTCGCCGAGACTCATGGTTATCACGTCATTTCCCCTTCCCGCAAGTTCGGATGCGAGTTTTGCTATCGCAAGCGTTGCGGATTCCTCTATAAGATCTAACCGTGCGGATGTCATATTCTGGACTCTGATTCGCTTATCGCCTCATAAAACTATGTTTGAATGATGTCGGAAGGGCAAAAACAATTCCGGATACCAGAATAACCATCGATCCTTCCGGCAAACCGGGAATGGAGCAGCAAAAGGGACTGAAACATCCGACCTTATGCGAAAGACTCCAACTATTTAAATGATGGCAACATCATTGTGATTGAAGGATGGCAGAGATGATCGGGCAGATAGCAGACGAACTCAAAGAGCACGCTCCTTTCACGTTTTTTGGGGCACTCACAGGTATCGCCATCATGCTTGCGATCGTCTATGGTGGTTTGCTCCCGCAGGTTGCCTCGATCTCGGAGAACCTCTTTTATGTCCTGCATCCGGCACATGTTCTATTGAGTGCATCTGTAACTACGGCTTTATACGTACGATACGGGAAGAGGAAGCTGTGGATCGCACTCCTGATCGGTTATACAGGTTCGATCGGCATAGCAACGAAGAGTGACTCGATTATCCCCTACATAGGCGAAGTCCTGCTCGATCTTCCGAATAGAGGACTCCACATCGGCGTCATCGAGAAACCGCTGCTGACAAATCTTGCAGCTCTGCTCGGCATCGCGATCGGTTACAGGTACCGGGAGGGCGCGACCGAGTTTCCGCACGCCGGACATGTCCTGATAAGTACGTGGGCATCGCTGTTCCACATCATCATGGCGCTTGGCGCAACTGTGGACTGGGTCCGGATTATCGGCATCCTGCTATTTTTATTTCTCGCGGTCTGGATCCCGTGCTGTACGAGCGATATAGTGTATCCTTTACTATTTGCAGAGAAAACCGAGTCGTAATACAGACTGTATCCCAAAGTCTGCGAAAACAAAAGATATAATAGTGGAGGCGATAACCATGAAAAAAACAATCGGAAACATAGATATACCACAACGACAAAGTGTAATGATCATGATATCAAAACAACCAAGAAAGCAGAGAAAAGCGCAGTATCAAGCGCCTCTGCATAAAAGACAGAAGTTTATGGGTGCACACTTAAGCGAATCGCTGCGGGAGAAGTACGGACGGAGAACGTTTGGTGTCCGGTCCGGAGATACTGTAAAAATCATGCGCGGCAAGTATGCTGACACAGAAGGCAAAGTAGAGCGGGTCGATCTGAAGAAGGGTACACTCGCGATCGATGGTGCAACACTATTCAGGGCGGATGGGGAAGAGGTTCCAAGACCGATATATCCGTCGAATGTGATGATAACCAAACTGGATCTTGATGATGAAATTAGAGAACAGATACTTGGAAAGGTGATTGAGTGAGCAGACATCAGAAAAGACTTTCAATGCCGAAAACCTGGGATATACAGAGGAAGAGCCATAAGTGGGCTGTTAAAGCTTCGCCGGGTCCGCATTCCGGGTTAAAAAGCATCCCTTTGTTATTGGTCATACGGGACGTAATGAAACTTGCAAATTCGAGTGGAGAGGCGAAGAAGATCCTGCATGACGGGAATGTACTGGTAGACGGTGTCGTCAGACGGGATTACAAGTTCCCGGTAGGAGTTTTCGACGTTATAACCATACCGAAGATCGATCTGTCGTACAGGGTGTTTCTGGATGCGAAATAGCGACTCAGTCTGAGAAAAATCAGCGACCCAGAGGTTAAATTGTGCAAGATCACCGATAAAACAATTTTGAAGGGTGGAAATACCCAGTTGAACCTTCACGATGGTTCGAATATCGTTTCTGACGAATATTCTTATCATTCCTCTGATTCAGTCATTCTCTCACTTCCTGAGCGGAAGGTTGTGAAGCACCTCACCTACAAACCAGGCAGCCTTGCTCTCGTCATCGGTGGCGCTCATTCAGGAGAACTCGCTACAATCGAGGATATAAGAAAGACGCGGGGTGCGATGCCGAACATGACATCCCTGCACAGCAGTTATGGTTTCGAGACGATCGAGGATTACGTATTTGTGATAGGTAAAGGCACGCCCGAGATCGAGACGCCGAATGGGGGTGATGTAGTTGACTGATCCGATGCGCGCAATCGAGGTCGATAAGGTGACTGTGCATATCGGCGTGGGCGAGAGCGGAGAGCGTCTCGTCAATGCCGAGAACATCCTCGAGACGATCACCGATCAGAAGTGCGTGAGAACGATCTCGAAATCACGTATCCCTGCATTCGGGATCAAGATGGGGGAGCCGATCGGTTGCAAGGTCACACTCAGGAGGGATAAGGCATACAAGTTCATCGATACAGCACTTGCTATAATCGAGCGTAAACTGTATGCATCCCAGTTCGATGAGACCGGCAACGTATCCTTCGGGATCGAGGAACACACCGATTTCCCGGATATGTCTTACGATCCGAATATCGGAATTTTTGGGATGGATGTCTCCTTGAGTTTGAAGCGACCCGGATACAGGGTCAGCAGGCGCCGCATCCAGCAGAACAAGACATCGCACAAACATCGGCTGACTGCTGAGGATGTGCTGTCATGGATGCAGGATCGCTACCAGATAGAGGTGATGGAATGAGCGAGGATATTCAGATTGGAAAGGGCGCAAACGTCTGCAAACGATGCGGCAGGAAACAGGGGCTGGTTCGGAGATACCGCATATACCTCTGCCGCCAGTATTTCAGAGAGATTGCGAAAGACATGGGTTTTGAAAAATATACTTGAGGCGATTATAATGGTACTACTTGACCCACTTGCTGATGCGCTTTCAGCCATCAGGAATGCAGAAAAAACAGGAAAGCAGGAGTGCACCATACGCCCTGCTTCAAAACTCATCGGTAATGTGCTCTCTGTGATACAGAGCCAGGGCTACATCAGCGAATATGAGTTTATTGATGATGGAAAGTCGGGCGTCTTCAAGGTGAGTCTGCACGGAAGGATCAACGACTGTAAGGTTATAAAGCCGAGATTCTCTGCCAAACTGACAGATCTTGAGAAATGGGAGAAACGGTTCCTGCCTGCAAGAAACTTCGGTGCTCTGGTATTGACGACGCCTCATGGCGTGCTATCGCACTACGAGGCACGAGAGAAGAAAATCGGAGGACAACTCCTCGCTTACGTGTATTAGCGTATCAGGTGGAAAATGGCAAAAGAGATCAAAAAAACGGTTGCGATACCGGACGATGTGGCTGTTTCGATCGATGGAAGAATGGTTACGGTATCAGGTCCGAAGGGCGAGGTGTCCCGTAAACTATGGTATCCACACATCACGATCCAGCAGATCGAGGACGCGATAAGCGTGGATGTCGATGCTGCGATGATACGGAAGAAGCAGAAAGCAATGGTCGGCACGCTTGCGTCCCATATCAAGAATATGATCGATGGGGTCGCGCACGGATACAGATACCGGATGAAGATGGTGTATTCCCATTTTCCGGTTCAATTGCGCATCGATGGCGGCAAATTCATAATAGGCAACTTTCTTGGCGAGAAGAAAGATCGGGTAGCACAGATACTGGATGGGTCTGATGTAGAGATAAACGGCGACGAGGTGACCGTCACTGGTATCAACAAGGAGTCAGTCGGGCAGACCGCGGCGAACATCGAGCAGGCAACGAAGATCAAAGCACGCGATCCAAGGGTATTCCAGGACGGAATATACGTGATCGAGAAAGAGATGATGTCGTAGGTGATGATTTATGGATTCGGCAACCAAGCGATTATTAAATACTAGAAAACAGCAGAAGAGCAAGAAGCCCACATTCAAGCGTACCGACTCTCATAAGAAGAAGAAACTGAACGAGAACTGGCGGCGCCCGAGAGGGCTGCAGAGCAAGCTTAGAAGGAGGTTTGCATCGAAAGGAGCGGTCGTGCAGGTTGGATACGGCAGCCCAAAGGCAGTCCGGGGACTACATCCGTCTGGCTTTGAGGAGGTGCTGGTGCGAAATACGGACGATCTACATCCGATCGACCCATCGTATCAAGCTGCGCGGATCGCACGCACTGTTGGTGTTAGAAAACGGCAGATGATCGAGGAGATCGCAAAGAGCCGCGAGATAAAAATCTTAAACCCACTTCCTGAGGAAATAGGAGTAGAGGTAGAGGAAGTAGAAAGGGTAGAAGATGTAGAAACAGAAGAGGAGGCGGCGTAAATGGCTGATCGTTACGATTTATCGAATCAACGACGCATTGCTGCAAATGTGCTTAAAATAGGAGTTAATCGAATCTGGCTTGATCCTGAGGAGAAGGAGAGTATCGCTGATGCAACCACACGGAATGACATCAGGGATCTGCTCGAGTCGGGCGCGATCCAGGCGAAACCGAAGAAAGGTGTCAGCCGCGCACGCGCACGACAGAGAGACGAGAAACGGAGATATGGGCACGGAACCGGACACGGCTCACGGAAAGGGAGAAAAGGTGCGAGAACGCCCAGAAAGAGGGAATGGATCACTAAGATCCGTGCGCTACGCAGCCGTCTCAAGGAACTGCGTGCTGATGGTACGCTTCCCCCGAATGTTTACTGTAAGGTGTACCGGAAGGCGAAAGGCGGCGAGTACAAGAGCGTGGCGCACATGAACGCATATCTTATGGCGCAGGGACATCTCAAATGAATGTAGAGATCGTTGAACTGGATGACCGCAAAGCAAAGTTCGTGCTTTCCGGTGTGACTCATGCGTTTGCAAACAGTTTGAGGCGCGGCATGCTCGCAGAGATCCCGACGCTTGCAATCGATTATGTGAACATCTATGACAACACGTCGGTGCTCTTCGACGAACAACTCGCACTCCGTCTTGGATTGATTCCGCTCAAAACAGACCTTGATTTGTATGTGCTCCCCTCTGAATGCGGATGCGACGGAGAGGGATGCCCTCAGTGTCAGGTTTCGCTTACGCTGTCTGTAGAGGGTCCGAAGATAGCATATTCCACAGAACTGGTCTCTGCCGACCCATCGGTCGCGTCGGCAGAGGCGGTGCCGATCGTCAAACTGGCAGAAGGGCAGAGGATCTCGCTCGAAGCGATTGCACGGCTCGGCACAGGGCACGACCATGCGAAATGGCAGGCAGGGATTGCGTGCGGATACAAGAACGTGCCGCGCATCACCGTATCAGAGGAGTGCGATGCCTGCGGGATGTGTGTGGATGCATGTCCGCGCGACGTGCTCGTGATCGCGGATGAGACCGTGGAAGTGATCGATGAACGTGCATGTTCACTCTGCAGATTATGCGAGAGCGTCTGCGAACTCGACTGGATCAAGGTTGAGACATATCCTGACTCGGTCATATTTACAGCTGAGAGCGATGGTTCGGTGCCGATCACCGAACTGATTATAAGGTCAGTTGACAACATCAAAGAGAGGGCAACGGCACTGGACGAATACCTCGGCATCATCGATGCCTGATCTTATATGTGCGGGGGTTGCCCAGCCAGGTCAAAGGCGCTAGGTTGAGGGCCTAGTCTCGTAGGAGTCCGTGGGTTCGAATCCCATCCCCCGCATCACATACCAACTATTTTTGAAAGTATGGTGCGCACATACCCGATATACGGCACGCGGAAATACGCGACGCCGCCTATCCATTCCTCGCGCACGGGTTCTGTGCAGAGGTTATATTGATCATACTGCCTGTTCGTCTTTATGTTGTCGCCTTTCGTGATGTAACCGGCGTGTGGCGCAATCGGACCGCCTTCCCACATCGGCTCGCCCGCCTCAACATAGTACATTGCGCGGTGGATGATCGGAGTTACATCGGTGCGCCCGTACTTCCGGTATAGGATCGCGTTACCATAGTCGCCAAACGTTTTGTAGCCGCTGGTCGCGCCATCTTCGTGTGTGACGATGTCGGTGCTCGGCACGTTCCGGGTGAAGACGAGATCGCCGATATGCATGTTCGGTTCCATGCTCTCTGATTCGAACGTCCACGCCGAGATCCCGAGCAGGTGCAATGATATGACTGCGAACAGCAAAGCAACCACTGCCGCCAGCGCAAAGTAGCGCAAAATCCTTGTCCGGTCTGGAGCTATATTGTTCATGTAATCACGCCACCTGTCAACCAATTAACTTGCTATATGTGCCCGTTCTGGTACTAGAACTTGTCAGCGAGTATCTCGATCGCCTTTGAGAATGCAAGGCGCACATATCCGGCATAAGGTATGCGGTAACGCGCAACACCAATCACCCACTCCTCGCGTATGGGCACGGCGCAGAGTCTACTATCTTTTTGATCAATGACCTTATTGTGGTCTCCTTTCGTGATATATCCGGCGTGTGGCGCAATCGGACCGCCCCCCCACATCGGCTCGCCTGCCTCCACATAGTACATTGCGCGGTGGATGACCGGAGTATCCGCGGTGCTCCCGTACTTCCGGTATAAGACCACGTTACCATAGTCGCCGAACGTTTTGTAGCCGCTGATCGCACCTTCCTCCTGTGTAACGACACTGGCGCGTGATATGTCCTCGATAAAGACGATATCCCCGATCTTCATGTGCGGTACCATGCTTCCTGACTCGATCGCCCGCATCGGCGCCCACGTCCCGAATAGGATCTGGGATAGGATCGCAAACACGAGGAGTATCTTTGCAACCGATGCGAGGTCGCGCAAGATCCCTGCCAACGTGCTATCGCTCTGGTAAAATTCTTTTATTTGATCGAAACGTTCAGACATTAATATAATAGCAGTCCAGCATGATACATAAAACTTATTCAATACCGATGCGCTATGTTAAAATATCGTGGGCGCGAATGGTAACGACATAGAGCACCAAGGAGGTATTCGTCGGCTATGAAGCGCATAACATATCTGGTCCTGATCATCAATACGATTGTATGCGCAACCGCTCTTAACGGCTGTATCTGCCCTGATGATGCGTCTCAGGCGCCTCCATCCGACGGTAGTATATATCTCAACTCGACAAATATCGACTGCGTGGACTGCCATGCAGTGCAGTATTTTACCATAGAGGACGGGAGCGGTAGACATGCACCTCTAAACTGCACCTTCTGCCATATCCAACACGGATACCAGCCAGACTGCCTGATATGCCATCCTGATACGAATGGCACAGGCATTCAGGGGTGCGAGATCTGCCATCCGAACCCGCACGCTCCGGAGTTGCGGATCAATGATTCGCGTCTTAACGACAGTATATGCCAGCCATGCCACCTCCCGCAGTACGATGCAATTGATAAGGGCATAGGCAGGCACTCGAAGTTAAAGTGCGATCTATGCCATGTCCAGCATGGCTACCTGCCTGCATGTGAAGACTGCCACGGACTGTTTCATGGCAGCGATGTAACAGACTGCGATGACTGCCATGATCCGCATGTGCCAGAGTCGATCGAGTTTGATTATAACAACGACAGCGAATGCGCACGATGCCACCACTCAGTCATCGAAGAGACGTTTGCGAGAGAGCATACAGTACATGCCGATTTGTTGTGTTATATGTGCCATCCGCTACATGCAGAGACGATGATGTGCATCGACTGCCATCCAGGGCACAGTACCGGGATGAGTATGCGCGACTGCCGCAACTGCCACCGGATCGGGCATGTTCCAACCGACATCCTGTACTCCCCGGACGCCTCGGAAACGAAGTCCGGATTATGTGTGGACTGCCATGCAAAGCCGTTTAACAGGATGTATGAGAGCAAAAGTGAGCACCGGTACATCGAATGTGTGGAGTGTCATCCCATGCATGGTGCATTCGTCGCGTGCGCCGACTGTCATACCATGGATCTGTCTCACGGGACCGAGTGCGGAGCATGCCACGATTCTGCACACGACACGATCCCACAGACTGAGATCACGGTTTCAAGAACTTGAGACGATTGGGGGATAATAGCCATCAAGTTTTTATGGGTCTTTGGTAACGACTCTGTCGTCGACGCTTGCGTTATTTCGCGTTGCGGTGACCAAAACCCAGGAGATTTTTGATATTTTCGAAATAGGGTTTTTTGGAAAACCACAGAGGACACAGAGTGACACAGAGGGGGCGAAAGATAGAAATAACAACTCTCTGTGATCCTCTGTGCTCTCTGTGGTTTAATCTTCCTTAACGCCGAAGGCGTCGATGCTCGATCTTGAGAATGTCGACACCGCATTACCATAACCGGATCCTCTGGAAGGGTGAATAAGTGCATGCACTCGCGAATTACCAGAGAGCCGATTATATCCACGCACTCAATACCGCGCGGTTAAAATTACATGGGCTAAAAACACAGTGCTTGACCCATCTTTTGCGCTTAAATATGTCACTTGCCGACCACTTCTCGCGCATCCATAACCTCGACCACATCCAGTTCTATGACTACGACATCTGCCCCGACCACTCCTGCTAAACTCGGCACCGTCCTGCCAGAGTCCCCCGATATCAGTTCCTTCACATATAGTCCTGCTTCGCACTCGATTCTTACAACTGCAAAGTCCCCTGCGAATGATTCGAGCAGGGCAGAGCGCACCGTTCGCTTCCGCACCAGATCAGCCCTCCGGTGGATGACCCGGGTCGGAGTCCGCTGCCGGATCATGCCGATTATCTCGCCCAGTCCTAAGATCAGTGTGTCACGATCGACACCCGCGCACGAGATCGTTGCAAGATACACCTTGTCGTGCCGCGCGCCTTTAAGATTCCTGACCGTCTGGTGATCGACAAAACGTAGACCAGAGACGACGACCTTTCCTTCACAGTAAACGTTAATCGCCTGCTCGAGCCGCTCGAGATCGATCACCCATTTTCCGGGTTCGTTTACCTCGAGAACGAAGGGTCTTCCGTCCCCGAGCATGAGCGCATCGATATCCTCTCGCCCTGCGCCGTGAAACGTGGTGTCAGCGGCATCCATCGCCTCGACGACCTTGGCCGATATCAGTTCATCCACAGACTCCTGGTACATCTTGCCTGTAAAACCGCACCGCTCGCATCCCGCGCCCCTGCACTCCCTGCAGTGCCATCTGGTCTGCGGGATGCCGCGCACCAGTTTTTGGTATCTCCCGCAGATGTATTCTGACCTGATTTGTAGCTGAACTGTGCCCTCGGCAATCCCGAGCAGGCAGACGATGTCAGGTTCTGTGAAATTAACTTCCTTTCCTGCAGCACTTGCTATCAGCTTGCCGACCTCGCGGTTGATCTCTGATTTAAACGGCTCAGCATGGTCTGTTCCAACCGCCTCCCACAGAAGCTCCTCATTTTCGGACAAGAGCCCGCTAAGCCGGGTACCGACGAGAAACGTCTCGTACTCGCGCCCGCCTATAGCGTCTATCGCTCTCGATGCCCATAGATCGAGTTCCTCGAAGATGCCGTTACAGACCCAGCACCGCTCCGGAATCCGAAGGTCGGGGTGCATCGGTTCGTCATCGTCACCCGTTCCCGCCATGTCCGCGGTCATCGCAAGCACCAGCCGGATCGCAGCCCCCCGCTCCCTGTTTGTAAGACCGGTTGACAGTTTTGCAAACTGCCTTCCAAGACAGTGATCGCAGATCAGCCCCTCATCGAGGATAGCGCGTGCGATATCCGGAATTGTTTTGTCGTCACCACTCATCAGGTATCTCGATCTCGCCGCTACCTATCGCCTGCTGCGCAGCCCCCGGTGACATCCCTTCTACGGTCACGCCCATCGGCACGCAGGTACCGATGATCTCCTTTGCTGCATTCTTCGGCGTGTACGAGAGGACTCTGTCCTTTTTCATGCGTGCGACCCGCATTACCTGCTCAACGGTCAGATCTCCAACAATCTCATTCTCTGAAGACCCTTTCTCGATCCCGAGTTCTTTTAGGATCAGTGCTGAAGTCGGGGGTATCCCGACCTCGAGTGTCACGTTCTTGTCGGCGTCAACGATCACCTTGACAGGCACCTGCATGCCATCGAATTCCTTTGTCGCCTTATTGATGTCATCCACGACCTGCTTGATGTTGATGCCAAGCGGTCCGAGCGATGGGCCGAGTGGCGGTCCTGCAGTCGCTTTTCCGCCGGAAACCAGTGCTTCTACGATATCTACCATTTTAGGATCACCTTATGTTTTACATGCAATTCGAGCGATTGGGTGATAATAGTTTCGGAGGTTTCGGCGAGACTTTCTAATCGAATTCGCCTCAATCAGCCCAATGCCCCTGTGATGTACTCAACCCTCTGCGGCGCCTCCACGACCGGGACACGCCCGTACAGCCCAATGTGCCCATCAAGGAGGATCAGACCTCCTGTGATCGCCTTAACTCCTTTTAGAATCGAGAATGCATCTTTGATCGATGCAACATCGATTGCCGCGTTCCCAACAGCAGTGGCTGCCGCATCCGCGAGCGACACGTCGCCCGAGAGGATCGTTGCAGCATCCGCGTTTCCGAAACTGATCGAATGTCCGATCCTCCCGGATGATGTGCATATTCCGAGAATGGACTCACGCGGCTCTATCTCAAGCCCGATGCTGACATCGTCCGTTCTTCCGGAATATATCCCGACGATGACCGTCTCATCGTTGACGAGAGCGATATCGCCGCCGTTATCCACGATCGCATAAGTAGCACCGGCATCCACCATCGCTTCCACCGCGATTGCCGCAATCGTGCCTGCAACCGCGCTCATCGGTCTAATACCGACCGCACTGCCGGCATCCCCCATCCGCACCGCGATCTCAGGAGCACTTTTTCGGCAGTGGTATTCGTCGAGGGTGGATGCGAAGAACGGGTCTCTACGGATGAATCTTTCCAGATCGCGTCTGCATGATTCGATCGCATGTTTTGCGACCGGGAGGTACTGTTCCTCTGAACTGATGGTTACGATGGTCTCTTTGAGCTGGAAACGTTCTCGCTGGTGCTTGCTTTGTGGTGCACAATAATTATGCAATCTGTCGATCTCCTTTCAACTTCCCCCGCGCCTTGATACATTCATCGATCCAGTTTCTCAGAAGAACATTTGAACTGACACCCTCTTCAAGCGCTATCCCGCGCAGAGACCTCACGCGACCTCGCCCATGGGAATAACCAAAACACCTTTATCTCGATTAAATTCAACCTCTGCCTCATCATCTTTCATATCTTCAAAATATTCGGCTGAATCATGGGTATCCCAGAATTCCCGCATTTCTTGTTCCGTCCTGAATTTTGAAATCTTTGCCATAATTATACTATCACCTCTTAAGGTATAATCTTCTTTCGCGCTTTTGGCTATATCGCTCGTAGTGACCACTCGAGCAACTCCTTTCCCGAGATACAAATATACGACAAACAGATATCGTCCACTGCTTGTTTGACCGTAAACATATCGCGTACCATCCCTCCCAACCCTGAAATACGGGTCACCAATGAACACATCTTCAGCCTCGAATTTGGTTACATTATGTCGCTCTCTGATGTGCTTTTCATTTCCTTTATCCCATTTAAATTCTTTTATTTTAATCAAGCGGTTAATACCCCTCCAGTTTTATAGTCAATCCTGGCTTGCCCACTGCTTTTTACCCCCGATCACCGACTCCACCACCAATCACATCTACCCCCTTTTTCAGGGGACGTAGCTCCCGCCAGCATATACAATCTCCGTTCGGACTTTCAACTGCCATTATGATCGCGGATCTGCAATCTCCCCTCGAATCGCGCTCACCGCGGCAGTCTCGACCGATGACAAGTAGATCTCCGAATTGTTGTTCCCCATCCTGCCCAGGAAGTTCCTGTTCTGCGTGGATAGCACCTTCTCCTCGTTGCCGAGCGCAACCGTCCGTCCGATGCAGAATCCGCATCCGGGCGCGCATACGGCAGCACCTGCTTCGACGAGTGTAGAGACGAGCCCCTCTGAGATCGCCTGCAAGAGCACGCTCCTGCTCGCAGGATACACGACCAGCCGTGTCCCCGCAGCCGCCTTCCTGCCCGCAAGCACGCGTGCGGCAATCCGCAGGTCCTCGATCCTCCCGTTGGTACATGATCCTATACAGACCTGATCAAGCGCTATTCCAGCGTACTTGCTCACCGGGGCTACGTTATCGACGCGATGCGGGGCAGCGATCTGCGGCTCGATGTCATCAGCAGGTATCACGATCTCGGATGCGTAATCCGCCTCTGGATCGGGGGTTAGCGGCGCGTACTCATCAGATCTGCCGTAACGCGCAAGAAACTCGCGTGTCTTCTCATCAGCAGCGCAGAGTCCGCATTTCCCGCCTGCTTCGATCGCCATGTTGCTCATAACAGCCCTTGACTTCACACTCATATCGCCTACCGCGCTTCCGAGAAACTCCATCGATATGTATGTTGCGCCATCCGCGGTGATCCTGCCGCAGAGATACAGGAATACGTCCTTCGAATAGACATGCGCACCAAGGTCCCCCTCGACCTCGATCCTGTAACTCGTTGGCACCTTCAGCCACGCCTTCCCGTACGCCATGATCGCTGCCATGTCAGTCGATCCCATGCCTGTCGCAAACGCGCCGAGCGCGCCATGTGTACACGTGTGGCTATCAGCGCCGATGATTACCTTGTACGGGGCTGCGTGCCGTTCGAGCACGATCTGGTGGCACACGCCGTCGCCGTTCTCGTAGAACGCAATCCCGTTCTCTTGCGCGAATCTCCGCATCATGATCTGGACGTTTGAGACCTGCTCGCTCGGGGACGGTGACGCATGGTCGCAGACCGCGATCACTTTTTCGGGATCGTGGACGGTTCTTGTCGCAAGTTCGTCCTCCATCAACTGGATCGCAAGCGGAAGCGTGCCATCGTGCGCGAATGCAAGATCCACAGGCACGACGATCATATCATTCGGCAAAACGTCTCTTCCGGTCTTTCTGGACAGGATCTTCTCTACCATTGTTTGTGTGGTCATGGTTATCTCCGGCGAAAGTCCTTATATCACCGAAACATAGATAAATGGCTACCCAACAATTGGAGGTAATCATGAGATTAAAAGATATTGTGCTAATTGTGGCAGTCGCGTCACTGCTACTATCATCAGGATGCATCTGGCAGGATGAGAAGGTTGTCGATAGCGACGGCGATGGATGGGACGATGAACGGGAACTGATTGCCGGAACCGATCCGAACAATGTGGATACCGATGGCGATGGTTACTGGGATTCAAAGGATGAAAACCCACTCGATCCGGATATACCGGTTCCACGGGTAACACCGACACCGGTAGAGACGGCTACACCGACACCACGACCCACCACATCGGCTACACCGACACCGACCCCACCTTATAAGCTTGAGATCACAAATCCGGCAGATGATGCTACTGTTCCTCGCGTCACGAAGGTGAGCGGACAGGGTGGCGAGCCCGGCATGGAAGTGAAGATCCATGTCTATACCGAGAGGGAGGGAGGTCGTCTCGTGAGCGGTGACTGGTATCCGGACGCGGATGGTAACTGGGAAGCAGAGTATATCAGTCTCTGGCCAGATAAAGGATATTTCTCTGGCAGGGAGGCAACAATCTATGCGCAAACGACCATATCAAGCCCAAACCGCACGACCACCTACCGTTCCGAGAATATCACGGTGTACTGGGGATAGGAGAGGCATCAAGAATGATTACAGAGAGTCTACTGGCACCGGGACATCGCGGCTGTGCAGGGTGCGGGGCATCGCTTGCAGCGAAGTTTGTTCTTGAAGGCGCTGGCAAGGACTGCATCGTGTGCGGTCCTACCGGCTGCCTTGAGGTATTCACAACCCCGTACCCTGAATCGGCATGGCGGGTCCCGTACATTCACTCGCTCTTCGAAAACCCTGCCGCAGTCGCGTCAGGGATCGAGACCGCACTCGCTGCCCGCGGCAATACCCACACGAAGGTGCTCGTCATCGCAGGCGATGGCTCCACCTTCGATATAGACATCCGCAGCATATCAGGCGCATTCGAGCGTGGGCACAACATGACGTATGTGTGCTATGACAACGAGGCATACATGAACACAGGCATTCAGCGCAGTGCATCGACGCCTTTTGATGCATCGACCACGACATCACCTGCCGGAACGGTTTCTTACGGCAATCCCTTCCCGAAGAAGGATATGCCCGCGATCCTTGTGGCGCATGGCTCGCCTTATGTGGCGACCGCTTCAATTGCGTACCCAAAAGACGTGATCCGCAAGATAAAAACCGCTACCGAGACCGAGGGTCCGACTTATGTCCAGATCCACGCGTCATGTTGCACTGGCTGGTACTTCGACAGTTCACTGGGCGTCGAGGTCGTACGACTTGCAGTAGAGACCGCGCTGTACCCGATCTTTGAGATCGTGGACGGAGAACTCGGGAAGGTGCATAAGATCAAACAAAAGCCTGTCGAGGAGTACCTCCGGATACAGAAGCGGTTTGCGCATCTGTTCAAAGATGAGCGCGGAAGAGATGAGATTGTGAAGATTCAGGCGATTGCTGACGAGAACGTCCGGAAATACGGGCTTGTCAGGTGAAACATAAATATGTGAGATGATATAATTGACTATAGAGAATGGAGATTTTATACGGATAAATTATACCGGGCGGTTGGAAGACGGCATGGTATTCGACACCACTGACGAGGAAGTCGCAAAGGAACAGGACATATACGATGAGAATACCCGATACGATTCTTTCGTGATCATCGTTGGCAAAGGGCATGTCGTGGAAGGTCTGGATGAGGATATTGTCGAAAAAGAAGCCGGCTATCGCGGGACGGTTGAGATTCCGCCGGAGAAGGGCTACGGCGAACACAAAACAGAACTGGTAAAGACATATCCCACATCCAAATTTACAGAGACGCCTGTGAAAGGGATGCGGGCGGTCGTCGAGGGGAAAGAGGGCATGGTTGTCATGACCATTGGGCGAAGGGTGCGGATCGATTTCAATAGCCCTATGGCTGGCAAAACCCTGATCTTTGAGTATGTGATCGAAGAAAAGATCGATGACGACCTCGACAAGATCAAATCCCTGTTACAATCCTACTTCCGGATGGATTTCGATGTGGAGCTTGTCGATGACGTTGCTATGATCGAAGCGCCAAGCGATCTCAGGCTAAATCAGAACTGGCTGCTCGTGAAGTCGAGGATCGCGCACGAACTCCTCGGATCGATGGAACTTGATAGCGTGAAATTCGTTGAGACGTACCAGAATTCTGAATAGGAGCCATGAAAGCTTGTATCTTATGCGGTGGACTGGGCACGAGACTCCGTCCACTGACCCTTGAGCGACCAAAGCCGCTGATACCGCTTCTAAACAAACCCTCGATCGTGCACTTGATCGAGCATCTGAAGACCGAGGGGTTCACAGATGCCGTGCTGACACTCGGTTATCTCGGTGAGATGATCGAAGAAGAGGTGCGGAAGATCGAGGGCATCGATATCGATTGCGTGTACGAACGAACCGCGCTCGGGACGGCAGGAGGGGTCAAGAACGCCAGATCGCACCTCGAAGATGGCACGTTCATGGTCGTTGGCGGCGATCACGTCCTTGATCTGCAGCTTCGTGAGCTATGCCAGTTCCACGAGACAAACGATGCTATCGTCACAATCGGGCTGATCTGTATCGACAATCCCACCGAGTACGGGGTATGCGACATGGATGCGGATGGCGTGATTCACAGGTTCCTTGAAAAGCCAAAAGTCGGTGAAGCATTCAGCAATCTCATAAATACCGGGATCTATGTCTGCGATCCCGAGATTCTGGACTGGATTCCCGATGGAGAGATGTATGATTTTGCAAAGAATGTCTTTCCTGCCCTGCTCGACGCTGGAAAGGAGATCGATGGCTTTCTCGTGCAGGGTAGATGGACTGACATCGGCAATCACGAGATGTACCGGAACGCATGTAAATGGAAACTCGACCAGATATCTGGCAGCACAAGAATCCACACACCACAGATCAGGGATCCTGTGATGATCGGGAAAGGTTCGGATATCGCGGAATCATCCATGATCGTTGGTCCGGTTGTGATCGGCGAGAATACGACGATTGGGGCTCGGGTGCTAATCGGTCCGTACACAACGATCGGATCGAACTGCATGATTGAGGATGATGCGCACATCCTGACCTCGCATATCTATGACAACGTCCGGATCGGCAGGGAATCGCTCATCTTCAGTTCTATCATCGACAATGATTGTCACGTGCACGAGAATTGTTCGCTCGAGACCGGGACTGTGCTCGGTACGAGGGCGGTTGTTTCTGAGGGTGCGATCCTCTCGAGTGTTCGGATATGGCCAGATAAGGTCGTAGAGCGAGGGGGGCACTTGCAAAGTGATGTGGTTGATTGAGGCACCAGCACCATGATGCCTGCGATGCTCTAAAAAATGCGCTTTTTTTATTGGCAGACCAAAAATCGATACTGCCCCTTTTCAGCAACACCGCAAACCAAAAAACACTCCCGCCCACGAAAAGAGATAAGATGTATCCGATCGAATCTGAACCTTAAGTGACGAACGAAAAAGAGATCATCGAAGCCGCGCTGTTTGCTGCAGGTGGGGCAGTTGATATAACCCGGTTAAGCGATCTGATCGGCAAACCAGAGGACGAGACATCCCTGATCGCAGACGGATTGGTCGAAGAGTATAGGGAACGGGAATCCGGAATCGAGATCATAAAATCGAAAAATGCAGAATACTTGATGCAGGTCATGCCCGAATACGTCGAATATGTGCGGTCGTTCGCTCCAAAAGAACTGCCTGCGCCTGTGCTCCGTACATTATCGGTGATCGCATACCACCAGCCAGTAACGCAGTCCGATCTCGTGAGGATTCGTGGAAACTCGGCTTATTCGCATGTGCATGACTTGCTCGGGATGGAACTGATCGGGTCCGTTCCAAAAGGGCATACAAAACTCCTTACGACAACGCATAGATTTGCAGAGTACTTCGGTCTGGATTCTGCAGATCCGGAAGCTATTCGGAATGCGCTTAAGTCGAGGATGGAGGCACGGATCGGAGTTACCCCGATGTACGGATCGCTTCTGCGGCGGTGTGGGATTCCACACGTTGTGGTCGGTGCATACAACCCGTCTGCCGAGGATCTCGCTTTGTTTGGTGATATTCAGGTGCTTGTGATCTCAAAAGGGTATACAGACAAAGTACGCGGGAATTTTTCAGGAGAGGTCATTGAGATCGCATCTGCCACCTTCGATGACCTGCTCGAGTCGGTAAAAGCGATCGGCAGGTACGGCAGGAAAAACTACGTTTCGAAAATTGTCCTGGAACTGGAAGAATTGAAAGAGAGATATCGTGAAAAATCACGGAAACTGGATGCGGAGCTGGATATCAAGGTAAAACCAGCATCGGAAATGGCAGCCCGCATCCTAAACGATCTCGGATTCACGATATCACAGACCGGAGTGCTGGTTGCGCCGGATTATCTCGGTACAGGGGACATTACGTTTCCTACGCACAGCAGTGCGTCTGCTGATGTGATCGAGCGGATAGCTGCCAGATACGATGCTATACTCGAAGGGCTGCGCGGGTGATCCGTGAATTGTTCGTCACTCGATTGTCGCATCTATCGTGACATCGGTCTTCATCGAATTTAAGACGAGAGCGCCTTTTTCTACCTGTGAGGCGATCTCTTTCACGGTTTCCTTGTCGCCATCCGTCTTTATTCTCGGCTTCACAACGATCGTCGTGAACATCATCTGCCCCTCCACCTTTTCAAGCGTCCCTTCTGCGCTTGACTCGTAGGAGAGGATGTTGATGCCGGCTTTCTTTGTCCTTGCGATGAACGTGGTCAGGGCGCACGCATTCGCAGATGCGACAAAGAGTTCTTCAGGGCTAACAAAGCCTTCCGGACCACGGAATTCCGGTGGCGTGGCAAACTCAAAACTTGCCTTGTCGCCGAAAGATATGGTCGCCTGATATCCGCTGTTCCATTCCAGGGTGTTTGAGAAGATGAATTTCGTCTCCATTGGTGCCAACCTCCTTACGATTGGGTGATCGTGCAGATCGCTTAAAAATCTTTGCTACCTCAGTGCCTGATTAATTTTTATAGGAGAGCGCGGATAGGGTTATGCATAAGAGAGTTTGAGCAGAGTTTCGGACACGATCCTTGCAGATCGAACGTAACAACAGACTGGTGACCGGTTTCGCACTGGTTTACGAACACTTACGTACTTTGGTATGCCGGTATGCACGGCTGGCAGGAACGTGGAAAACGCAGCTCAAAGACATCTCTTTGGCCAGGTGATCTGGATGAAAATGGAAATATTGTTGATCGGGACTTGCGCTTTAGTTCATGCGCTGATAGGGACGACTGCAACATGGTATATGGACAACGACCGCGGAGCTGACTATGTGAGAATATCGCGAGAGGTGAGACCATGACCGGCAGCCGAATGATAGTAGTAATGCTCATAGCCGCTCTGGTGTTTGTGACGAACGCGGGTGCGGCGGCGGCGGCAGATGATGTGACATTTACCGGAAGTTACGACACCGGAATTGCACGTTACGTTGCTGTGTCAGGTGACTATGCGTACGTAATCGATGATAACAATGGTCTTGTGATTGTGGATGTCAGCGACAAGAAATCACCAGCGGTTACAGGAAGCTACGCCGAAGTAAAAGATGCACGCTATGTCGCGGTGTCAGGCAACTATGCGTACGTGACTGATAAGCGCGAAGGTCTTGTGATTGTAGACGTAAGCGACAAGGAAGCGCCTGAGTACACCGGAAAGTGCACGGTCCTAGGAGACGCACGCGGTATTATTGTGTCAGGTGACTATGCGTACGTAGTCGATTATACCAACGGGCTTGCGGTTATAGATGTCAGCGACAAGGAATCTCCAGTGCTTGCAGGACGTTACAGAGTCGCAAAAGATATGCATGGTGTCGCTATGTCAGATGACTATGCGTACGTAGCCGATTATAACAACGGGCTTATGGTTATGGATGTCAGCAACGCTGAAGCACCAGAGCTTGCAGGAAGTTATAATCCGGAAGGGTGGTCTGTGGGTGTTGCTATGTCAGGCGACTATGCGTACGTAGCCAGCGGCTCTGATGGTCTTGCAATTGTGGATGTCAGCGACGCGAAAGCACCAGAGCTTGCAGGAACTTACGATGCCACACCTCATGTGGAGACGGTCATCGTGTCGGGCGACTATGCGTACATGACCGATACGGACGATGGTCTTACGATTGTGGATGTCAGCGACGCTGGAGCACCAGAGCTTGCAGGAAGGTATGACACCGACGGGGATGCTCATGCTGTTACCGTGTCAGGCGACTATGCGTACGTAGCTGATGGTGGTAAAGGTCTCGTTATCCTGCACGTAGGCGCAGGCGCTACTGCCACCACCACACGTGCCCGCGTCGCTGCAACCGTGTCACCGGAAACGACGCAAACATCTACGAAGAGTCCGGAAGGTGAAGGACCCGGCTTCGGAGGTGTGTTCGCAGTAGCGGGTCTGCTTGCAATTGCATACCTGGTGCGGCGGCAGAGACAAGAGTAGAGGATATAACTGGCAGGGGGATGGCCGTATCCCCCAATCATTTTTTCGGGCAAACAGACAGGCGCATCCCATAAATCCCTGACGGTCACGAACACATCTCGATTAAGAGTTCCTCTCCGCTCATCGTACCCCTTGCAATGAGCATGTCGCCTGCGCAGAGCACTGTTTTTGCGCCGGGGCTGTAAATCCACCGATCCCCTCGCTTGACTGCCATGATGTGCACCCCAGTCTCGGTCTCGAGCTTGAGTTCGCCAAGTGACTTCCTGGCAACCTCAGAACCCGGTGCGATCTGTAGCTTGGTGACCACCTCGTCAGACTCGCGCACGGCAAGCGCCATGATCGGATGCGGCTCGATCTCCCGAAGCACCACGTCTGCGATGTCGTAAGCCGCGTCAGAGATCGCTTCTGAGGCATTGGCAAGATGCAGGAGTCCCCTGAGTTTATCCACGTCCTCGATATTTTTTGCCGATTCGAGCACCCAGTGCTGGAGTTCGTACCTCATGCCGTCCATCTTATCCTCGATGTAGCGCACCTCCTCTGCGATCTCTTTATTATAAAAAAGCATCGCAGAATATGCAAGACCGACCGCAAGTTCGGACATGTTCTTCATCTCCACGATCAGATCGACCGCGCGGTCGAGATCGCCAAGTACGCGTTCCGGCTCGACTCTGGTTCGCTCGTAACGCTTGCGGGTTGCGCACTCCATGAAGAGTGGCACGCCCTCATCATGCCCGCGTGCAAAGACCACATCGCCAGCCATCACAAGCGTGCTGTGATCAGGATCATATATCCAGTTTCTTTCCCGCCTGATCGCAATCAGCCACATACCGGTCTCGGTCTCGAGTTCGATCTCCCCTAGCGTCCGTCCTGCCATCGGCGACTCCGGGCTGACCGTTGCGCTTGCAATCGTCTCCTCTGCGCCGCGCAGATCCGGTTTCAGTTCAACAGGTATCCCGAGATCGAGGAGCGTGATCTTTGCGATATCGCCTGCTGCATTCGAGATGTTCTCGGCTGCCGCGCCAGCCTGCAGCACGCCTGCAAGGGCTTCTGCCTCATCGATCCTTCGAGCGCTTAACATCGCCGAGATCATCATGTAATAACCAAGGGTATCCATCTTCTCTTCGAGGCGGATAACCTCCATCGCGATCTCCTTGTCGTCATAGATCACGGCGGAGTATGCAAGATCCATCATCAATTCAGAGGTGTCCTTCATATCGATCAACAGGTCTTTCATGCTTCTTGTGCAGTGTTTGAGTTCTTGTGTCATGTTTCTTAGAATATCCTTTCGATAGCAACTATGCGGACGGCTAATGGTTTCATTGTTACGGGCATGTTGCAAACCCGCCACTCATTATTTCCATAATCAGATGCAGTCCCGGATATCGCAGCCCCGTGCGGTATATCCGTATCTTCTCCGGTTGCGTCGTCCATGATGCTATTTCAGATTCCAGTACTGTACGGATACTTAATCTACTCTTCTTATATTAAATCCACCGAGACCGATGGTGACACCCAATCGTGACGAAGGCGAGTCGGGGGGGTTACCGCAATCTCGCAACGGTGAATCCTTCGCCATAGATGGGGGCGGACCGGGGTAGACACCATAACTACCTTATATCGTTTCCGCCCAATACCAAAGACAAAAGGGTAAAAGGGCGAATCATGGATCCGATCCACATCTTTGCAGTCTTTGCGATAGTCCTTGCGGTGGGCATCATCGCACAGATGGTCAGCAGACTCACACGGATGCCGAGCATCGTATTCTTGCTTGCGGCAGGGATACTGCTCGGACCGGAATGCGCTGGATTGATCGATCCGTGGCTGTATGGCGATGGCCTCAACTTGATCATCACATTTGCTGTGGTGATCATCGTATTCGACGGCGGCATCAACGTCGATCTCAGGCACATCCGCAGGGTCTCGGGGAGTGTCCTTGCGCTGATCAGCATCGGCGTACTGATCACCATGATCGGCGGCGCTGTTGCAGCTCATGAACTGGTAGGGCTTGACTGGGAGTTTGCGCTCCTCTTCGGTGCACTGGCGGCGGCGACAGATCCAACCGTCATTGTGCCGTTGATGAAGGCGATACGGGTGAATAACAGGGTGCGCAGCATTCTGGAGGTCGAGGGCATATTTAACGATGCAGTCAGTATAATTCTTGCTGCCCTTATTTTTGAATGGATCGTGACACCGTACCCGCACCCGGGATACGGGATTGCCATGTTCCTCATGAGGATTGCGATCGGTGGGGCAGTCGGGCTGGCTGGCGGGCTATTGTGCGTATTTGCACTGCCCAGGATCCATGCCATCACCAATGAACTGCTGAACATCACCACGGTCTCCTTTGTTCTGATCACATACACGGTTGCAGAACTAATCTTAAACGAGACCGGAATCTTTGCGGTGGCGGTTGCCGCAATATGCGTAGGCGCGTCAGATATACCGAACAAAAAGGAGATACAGGAGTTTAAAAGCGATTTATCGATCATTCTGCTATCGATAATCTTTGTTCTTCTTGCTGCAATGTTAAACTTTGACAGCATCCGGTCCATCGGGATAAACGGTGTACTTGTTGCTGCCGCCCTGATCTTCATCGTGAGACCGGTTGCAGTCTTTGCATCGACAGCGCATTCGAGACTGCGGTGGAAGGAACGATTGTTCATATCAGCGATAGGACCCAGGGGGGTTGTGCCTGCAGCGATGGCGACATACTTCGCGATCGAACTTGCTGATGCAGACGCGGGCAGTACCATCATGGGTCTTGTATTTATATGCATTATCATCACAGTAACATTGACTGGCATATCTGCCAGACCCGTTGCAAGAGCACTTGGGGTGATACCAATGGAGATACTAATTGTCGGAGGCGGTGATGTCGGATGCACGCTCGCACACCGCCTGATCAGGAGGGGCGAGAACGTGGTTGTGGTCGATAAGGATCCTGAAAACTGCCGGCGCGTGGAGGAACTCGGGGTGCCTGCGGTAGAGGGGGATGCCGGGGACGTGGCAGTCCTTACGAAGGCAGGCATCAAAAACGCCAGATATCTTGTCGCGACCACCGATCAGGACGGTGTGAACCTGCTCGTCTGTCAGGTCGCAAAGAACAAGTTCGGGTTCGGGGAGAACAAACTCGTCGCGCGGGTTAACGACCCGAAGAACCTGTCCACATTCCGTGATCTCGGTATCAGGTCGATGAGCCCGATCACGTCGGCAGCCTCGATTCTGGATAATCTGATCACACACCCGAGTCTATTCTCGATGTACGAACTCGGCGAACGAGGCGATATCATCGAGGTACCGATTGCCAGTCCCGAGATGATCGGAACGCCGGTGAGAGATCTCCAGCTTCCTACTGACGTCCTGATCGTGCTGGTTCGGAGGGGCGATGCAATGCTGATCCCACACGGTGATCTGGTCATCGAGAGCGGCGATCTGGTCACGTTCATGGGCGCGAGGGATGCTGTTAGAAAGGCGGTCGATATGTACTGGTAGGGGCGTAGTAGAGATGTGACGCGCCTGAATCATGCATCAGGTCTGCTCAATGACCATTTTTCCCTTCCTCATCGGGACGATCTCGCGTCTGACACCATCAAACGTCCTTGCAAGTTCGCGCCCATCCTGTAAGTGGTCGAGAAGCAGTGCCAGCGCAGCCACCTCTGAATGGGGCTGGCTTCCTGCCGCAACATTCAGATCCGCGAGATCGTAGATGGCTGGAGGTACTTTTTCAGCGCCGACGATGATCATGAGATCGCGGTTTTGCATCTCAGAGGTCACATCAGGCAGATTCAAGCCGTACATCGTGAGGTGCACAACCATGCCGCCCTGCTCCTTCCACTGCTTGATCGCCTCCCTCCAGTTGACACCAATCTCGACAAAGAAGTCCCCGCCCCATGCCCGTGTCACGTCATCGATGCTCTCCTTGATCTTCGGGTCATCTGCTGCAAGTAGCATCCCGGAAGCGCCAAGCGCACGCGCTGTCAAGCCCACATGCGTGGTTATGCGCTTGTCCCGCACCGGGCGGTGTCCGATCCGCAGTACAACGAGTTTCATGCGAGAATCTCTTTAATACGCGACTCACACGTTTTTATCTGCCGATCAGATTCCTCTTTCGTGATTGCGCTAATGATTATGCCATGCGCATCCACCACCCCACCATAACTTAGATCGTGCACATTGCAGTCATATGGTTTGCCGACAACGTCTTTCGAATCCATCGCTACATACCTCTTATACTATGCAGTGCAGGTTATGCGATAAAAACCTTCACACAATACCGCCTCCGCCGCTTTAGGACGGTATAATCGAAAACTCCAGTGAAAACCTGATTTTTAGACAGTGCCTGGAAGTGCTAATCAAAGACGATCTGCACCGATTCGATTAAGTTTACCGCGTCAGAAAGTTCTGCCTTCAGGTCTTCGAGTTCTTCGCTTCGCATCTTTAGTTCTTCTCCCTGATTGACAAGGTCTTCGTTGATCTGAGCGATCTCCCTATTCTTCTCGGAAAGTTGTCCCTCAAGCGCGGTTTTCGTTTTCGATATGGTCAGGTCAGAGATCTGGTGCTCGACCTCATGTGTCTCGGACTTGAGGGTGTCGTATCGCTCCTTTTTCGGCGCGAATGAGTCCATTATCTGATCGATCTGGTCAACGATCTTATCGCGTTTCTTATCCTTCAGTCCGAGCGCGCCGCTCTCGACTATCTGCAGCATCTCTCTCAGGAAATCGTTGACATCAGCTACGTCCGCTGAAATCGGGTTTTCGAGGCACACATTCAGGAGTTCCTTCTGTTTCTTTGAAAGCGTGTACCTCCCACTCTCGCTCTGTTTTTTCATCCGGTTTAGTGCTTTGTTAAGTGGAATAAACAGTTCTGTCACGTTACTTTCGATGTTATTCGCTTCCATCCCTCTTTCTTTCAACCTACCTTCAAGTTCAACAAAAGAACTCCATTCTTTGCTCTGTGACAGTTGCTCCAGTTTGGCGGTGCAATCGCTTATCTCACGCTTTATTTCATCTATTTTAGAATCGTTCTTCTTTATATTTGAGTTACCGGAAACTACATCTCTTTTTATATCATCTATTCGCTGTATAGTCCCTGTTATCTCATCAAAACCCTTTATTTTCGCGCCTTCCCGGTCAAGCAAATCTCTGAGTTTTGCTAATGATATTTTTATATTTCTGAGATCAGTGAATACCGCGCCAACCTCCTTTGGAAACAGGTATTTGGCACGATGGTGGCTCTTTGCAGACTTCTCGATTGTGGAGTCAAGAACGATATCGACAGACCTGCAAAATTCCATGATATCAGGATAATCCATCGCCGGGGTGCTGATTCTATCGATCATCACATTGATCTGCTTGATCATGCTATCGCGGGCTGCAAGCCCCACCCTGAGTACGCGGGACGGTAACTCTGGCGGATCTGCAGCTTCGAGGGTCTTGATATCGCGAATCAGTTCTTCTTTTGTCGCCTCGATCTCTGCGAATATCTGTGCGGCGGATTCGAAGAACCCTCCGAGTTCTGCTCTTGTCCGGTCTGAAACCCAGCCCTTAAGATCGTGGAACGCGACCGTATCGGCTGTACGAGGTTTCTGTTGGTTCTGCTTCCCGAGAATTTTATTTAGCCATTTCACTGCCATCCCGCCTGTCCTATAGTTTCGAATGGTATCGGTTATGTCGTTTCTATATTATAGGTACTACCTGAGGAGCTTGCCAGCCCTGCCATCCCAATACATCTGGCAGAAATTTAATGTACCAGCGCCTCAATAACGAAACGCATGGAACTGAGAAGCGACCGCATCAAAAAAGGGCTTGCGCGGGCTCCCCACCGCGCACTGCTCAGGGCAACAGGCGTTACAGACTTTGAGATGGATAAGCCGTTTATTGCAGTGGTGAATTCCTGGAACGAGATCATCCCGGGTCATATTCATCTCGATAAGATCAGTGAAGCAGTGAAAGCCGGTATACGGATGGCTGGAGGCGTGCCGTTCGAATTCAGCACCATCGGGATATGCGACGGCATAGCAATGAACCACGAAGGCATGAGATACCCGATGCCGTCGAGAGAACTGATCGCAGACTCGATCGAGATCATGGTGCGTGCGCATGCGTTTGATGGGATGGTGCTGATACCGTCCTGCGACAAGATTGTGCCAGGGCATCTGATGGCGGCGGGACGTCTCGACCTGCCAGCGATCGCGGTCACTGGGGGACCGATGCTTCCCGGTTTTGTTGGCGACCAGTGGAAGGACCTGATCTCTGTATTCGAGGCGGTCGGAGAGTCACGGGACGACATCCGCGACCTCGAGGGTGTAGCGTGCCCGGGCGCGGGATCGTGTTCAGGGCTCTTTACAGCAAACACGATGGCATGCATGACCGAAGCGCTCGGCTTGAGTCTGCCCGGCTGCGCAACCGCTCACGCGATCGATGCAAAGAAGATTCACATCGCAAAGGACTCAGGAAGGCAGATCCTCGAACTGGTGCGCCGCAACATCACAGCACGCCAGATCGTCACGGAAAAGTCATTTGACAACGCGGTCGCCGTCGATATGGCGATCGGAGGCAGCACAAACACAGCACTCCACTTGCCAGCGATCGCGCACGATTTCGGTATCACGCTTCCGCTTTCACGGTTAGACGAACTGAGCCGGACCACACCCCACCTCATCAATCTGCGCCCGGGCGGAGAGCATTTTATGATCGATTTCGACAGGGCAGGCGGCATCTATGCGATCATTGAGCGACTCCAGCAGAGTCCGGGAATCGATCTCGGTGCGCTCACTGTGACCACCGACACGATCGGCGAGAATCTGAAGGACATGGTGATCGTAAATCCCGAGACGAACAGATTGGTCATCGCAACCGTGGACGCGCCCAAGCACCCGGAGGGCGGGATCGCGGTCCTTTACGGGACGCTTGCGCCGCAGGGATCTGTTGTCAAGCAGACCGCAGTCGACGAAAAGATTCTCAGACACTCGGGACCTGCAAAGGTCTTTGAGAATGAAGAGGATGCGATGGAAGCGATCATGGATAAAAAGATTGTGTCCGGAGACGTGGTCGTTGTTCGGTACGAGGGTCCGAAGGGCGGTCCAGGGATGCGTGAGATGCTCTCCCCGACATCAGCGATTGCAGGCATGGGGCTTATCGATTCGGTTGCTTTGATAACAGACGGCAGGTTCTCTGGCGGGACACGCGGACCCTGCATCGGGCACGTATCGCCAGAGGCAGCAGTCGGTGGGACGATCGCCTTTGTAGAGGACGGCGATACGATCGAGATCGATATCCCGAACCGGAGACTGGACCTCATGGTCGATCAGGACGAACTTGACAAGCGGAAAAAGGCGTGGAAACCGCCTGAGTCGAAGTTAAGCGGCGTGCTGGAACGGTACCAGCGGATGGTCGGAGACGCGAGCGAGGGAAGCGTGATCAGTTAGTCTGTTTCGAGTACCACGCGTTGAAAAATCAGAGATATGGCGGAGGGGCTGAGCACGAATATTCGCTGACTTTTGCAGCCCCCCCGATCGAAGTTGCAGAATATAGTGTTTCTGAAAAGACTATAATTGACCACTCCTCAAAACCAAAACTGAAAACTGACGCTAACCAGAACCGTCTACGGGATACCGGAAGCAAGAACGATTATCGGCACGTCTGCCCCCCGCTCCTACCTGCCGCCGACCGTCTCTATCTTATACGTGACATCAAGCCCATTCAGCGTCAACTGGACTCGATCCCCGATCTGTAGAATGTCGTCGATGCCTGCATTTGCGCCCCAGTCATAGACATAGTCATGTGCGCCCTGCATTGCTCGAAATCCCATAGCGGTTAGTCGCTTGTTCACTTCAGAGGGTTTGCCACCCTCGCTGTGAAACCATATAACGAGATAACTTTTCATTGTGCATCACCTTCTATTACCCCATCAACCGGGACTTGTTATTATGTTTTTGGTTGTTCCGGCGGAAGTCCGATCGCATTGATGTGATCGATCAACTCGCTGAATGCAGAGATCTCAAACTGTATAACCTCTTCTTTCGTCATGCTGATGCTCATCTCGCCGTCAACGGTCAGCCGATCCGGACCCCGGCGTATAAGCCGGTCCACGCCATCGCGTGAGAGCACTTCCTTAAGTTCGGTATCGTGCACGAACGCCCTGCCCGGTATGAAGACGGTCTCCTTGACCGTGCTCAAGTCAAGTGCCTTTATGTCATCGATCGTTATCAGGCAGCCGATGTCCTTGTTGACTCCGACCACATTCACATAATCGTTCCTAAACTGCAAGACTTTCTCGAGGCGCGGCTTTGCGATGCTGCTCGTAAGAACGGTCGCCCCCTTCACGATTCCTGGCAGTTGTGAGAGCGCATCCGTATCGTTCCTGATCGCAAACGGCGACCCAATGAGCGGATCCTCAAGCGGCGTTCCCGTAACCCTGAACGAGTGGTCGTCTGCTGCCTTACGCACGATCGCTAAGAACTCAACGATTGTGTGCGTCGGCACATCCATGATCGGCGCATTTCCAAGAATCAAGCCCTGATGCGCGCTATTTGCAAACCTCATCAGGAGAACGCCGGTAACACCCATCTCTTCGAGATCGGAGAGCGTCTTTTCAAGTTCGTCCCCGTCATTCACCCCCGGGACGAGAACGATCGCTGCATAGACTGTGCAGCATTCGGCAAACCGACGCAGCATAGAGAGTGATGTTTCAGGGGTCTTATCCCCCATGTATTTCTTTCGAAGCGCAGGATCTGTAGAGAAAACCGTGAATGACACCTCATCGACGCCCCGATCTATGAAATAATCCGCTTCGTCTGGCTGATCGAATCCTTTTCCGCTCGTGTATCCGAGATTGATCGGAACATTGTAAAAAGAGAGCGCATCGACCAGTTCATAGAGGTCAGGGTAGCAACTGAGATCGCCGCCGCCGCTGATCGTGATTCTATCGACCTCCTGATCCGCAAACTGCATCGACCGGTTCACTTCGCTTATAACGAGTCGGAACGGCTTAAATCCAGCATAAGCTTCCCTCACAGCATTTGTGCAGTATTCACATCCTTTCTGGAATGGAAAACAGTTTTTACATCCGAACGGCTCGATCTCTCCGACTCCCTTGAAGTAGCAGTACCTGCAGAAGCCCATGCAATCGTGCCCGGGTCTTCCTCCGATGTCAGCGAGTATTTCCATATTTAATCACATTCGTTGCCTGTATGTTACCTTGCCACTATGCGGACAAAGTACTTAATGATCGTGATCGCTATTCCGCTGCACATACAGGATTTTTCGGACTGCTCAACCGCGCAACGATTCGTCCGGAATGTGAGCGCGCTTGGTGAAGCGGGCGGGGCGGATCTGATGGAGGTGTGCATGAAAGTCTTTGTATGAAAGCGCGGTCTACTTCATTCTCGTCGGCATCAGCAGTTTAAAACAGGAAGCAATACATTTAAAGGCAGAACATAGATTCATAACAGACCATGTTCGAGCAGGAATATCAACTTTCATACTTCAGAGATGGTGGATTCATACGCAAGCAGTGCCCAAAGTGCGGCGGGTATTTCTGGACACGAAACGAGGAAAAGGAAACTTGCGGCGATGCACCATGCGATGAGTACACATTTATAGGCAGCCCAGCATTCTCAAAGGAATACGATCTTACAGGGATGCGTGAGGCGTTTCTTTCATTTTTTGAGTCGAACGGCCATACACGAATCGACAGGTATCCGGTGATCGCACGGTGGCGTGATGACATCTACTTGACCATCGCATCAATAGCTGATTTCCAGCCGTTTGTCACATCAGGGATCGTGCCTCCGCCAGCAAACCCACTCTGCATCTCCCAGCCGTGCATACGGCTCGATGATCTGGATTCGGTTGGCAGGAGCGGCAGGCATCTCACGAATTTTGAGATGATGGCGCATCACGCCTTCAACGGTCCCGATAAGGAGATATACTGGAAAGATGAGACTGTGGAGTACTGTGACCGCCTGCTATCTGATCTCGGGATCGCCAGGGACATCACATACAAAGAGGAGCCATGGGCTGGCGGCGGGAACGCAGGTCCCTGCCTCGAGGTGCTCGTCGGCGGTCTCGAAATCGCAACCCTCGTATTCATGGATATGTGCGAGAGCGGCGATGGCGAGATCGAGATCAAGGGAAAGCAGTACACTAAAATGGATAATTACATCGTTGACACCGGATACGGACTTGAACGGCTCGTGTGGGCATCGAAAGGATCTCCAACGATATATGATGCGATATTTCCGGAAACCGTGAACAAAGTGATGGAACATGCCGGGATCGAGCACTCGCTGCAGGATCACGAGTATGCGAAGGTGCTTGCACAGAATGCGCGGCTATCAGGGTTATTCGATCTCGACCTGACCACCGATCTCGAGAATCTTCGGAAAACTGTAGCAAAAGCGATCGGGATCAATGTTGAACGGCTGAAAGCGATCATAGAGCCGGTTGAGAAGGTGTACGCCATCGTGGATCACTCAAGGTGCCTTGCATTCATGCTCGGCGACGGGATCGTCCCGTCGAATGCGAAGGCAGGCTATCTCGCGAGACTGGTCATCAGAAGGATGCTTCGGCAGATGGACGCACTTAAACTCGATGTCCCAATCGCGGATCTGGTTGAGATGCAGTTATCATCGATTGGCGATCCCGCGTACCTGCATCGGCTGGATACAGCGAGAGAGATCCTTGATCTTGAAGAGGAGAAGTATCGTCAGGTTATCTCGAAGGGCAGGCGGCTTCTTGCGCGTTCGGTCAAGAAGTTTGGAGATGCAGGAACGATACCGACATCGCAGCTCATTGAGTGGTACGACACGTACGGCATCCCGCCAGAGGTCACGAAGGAAGTGGCAGACAGCGAGAGCATCGGCATCGATCTTCCGGATAGTTTCTATTCGATGGTCGCAAGCACCCATGCCGCCGCACCGGCAGAGGTTTCCGAAACGCCATACACAGAGTATGCAGACCGGCTGAAATTCCTCCCGAATACGTTACGCCTATGCTATGATGAACCGTCCAGTATAACATTCGAGGCGGTGGTGCTCGATGTCTTCGATAACCAGGTCGTCCTTGACCAGACGTTATTTTATCCGGAAGGGGGAGGACAGCCAGCAGATCATGGAACGATCGCAGCGCCAGACCTTGTTCTGCGTGTGGTCGATGTACAGTCTGCAAACGGAATTATTCTGCACGAGGTCGACGAACCGGAAGATGACCTGACGTATCTGGTAAAGAAAGGCGATATCGTCAGTGGCACGATCGATTCAAAGCGGAGGTTCGCACATACCCAGCACCACACAGCCACGCACATCGTGAACCACTGCGCAAAGGTAGTCCTCGGCGATCATGTGTGGCAGACCGGCGCACAGAAATCGGAGACAAAAGCGCGTCTTGATATAACGCATTTCAAACGGATCACAGATGAGGAGTTTTCAAAGATCGAGCGGCTCGCAAACGAAGAGGTTGTGAAGAACCGGCGCGTCTATACCGAGTTGATGGACCGGATAGACGCCGAAAAGGAGTACGGATTTTCCCTGTATCAGGGCGGTGTTCCGCCGGGAAGCGATATCAGGGTAGTTCGGGTCGGCGGTGACGTGGAGGCGTGTGCCGGGACGCATCTCCGGTACACAGGCATGATCGGGCAGATCAAACTGTTGCACACCGAGCGGATCCAGGACGGCGTCGAGCGGATCGAGTTCGCTGCAGGCAGCGCAGCAGTGCTTGCATCACAGGCGCGGGATAATATCCTGAAATCAGCGTGTTCCATCCTTCGGGTACCTCCTGAAAAACTCCCTGACACGGCAGACCGATTCTTTACCGAGTGGAAGGAACTTTCAAAGCAGAACACACGTCTAAAGGAGGAGCTTGCCGAAGCACTCGCGGGCAACATGGTTGCAGGCGCCAGATCGGCTGGCGATGTCAGGGTTGCATCATATATCAGCGCAGATGCAGACATGCAGGAACTGATCAAGATCGCTGGAGCTATGCGTGAGATTCCGGATATGATCGCACTCGTTGGCAGCACTCATGATGGCGGAAAGGTCGTGGTCTCGGTCGGCAAGGACGCACGGGCGAGCGGATTTGATGCGGGAGCGATCGTGCGCGATATCTGCAAAGAGATCGGCGGCAGCGGCGGCGGAAAGCCGGATCTTGCGCAGGGCGGCGGTCCTGATGCAGATAAGCTTCAGGAGGCGCTTGATACGAGGGTTGACTCGATCATGAAGCGCGGCGAGGGATAAGCGGGTCGGAAGGAGTGATCGGGGAGGGGGTTGGAAATGGCAGACGCTTCGGGGACGACAGGTTACCGGAAAATGCTAAAAAGTCTCGCACAGAAGGTTTTATATATGCTAAGTTCTGATTTACGATGGAGCGAGAAAACGCTCTTCCGCACCCGGGTGCGGTGTTTGGTAACTTAACCAGAGGAGGTAATTGATATGAGGAAGATGATGAAAACGATGGTCCCGACCGGTATAATCAGGTTATTAGTTATAATAGCCCTGTGTTGTTTCATTTGTCCGCATGTAACTGCGGATGATGAATCCTACAGAATGAGTGACAATAACTCAGATATATCTATAGAAATCGATGAGACGTTTGATATTTCTTTGGAATCCAACCCTACCACAGGTTATGACTGGGACGTCAAGGAATGTGATTACTCGGTTCTTGAACTCGTAAACACGGATTATGTAACAGCAGAAAATCAGACTCCACCATTAGAGGGTGCTGGAGGATTGCGAAATTGGACATTCATGGGGCTGAAAGACGGGGAAACTACACTCAAACTCGTTTACTGGCGATCATGGGAGGGTGAAGAATCGATAGTCAATGAATACCTCTTGCACATAACGGTAGGGGACGCGACAATCGCAACTACACAAACGCCAGAAGTAACGCAGTCGGTAGAGTCTACGCCATCAGCGACACAGAGCCCGGCACCGACACAAACGAAAGACACGCCATCTTTTGAAGCTGTATTCGCAATCGCAGGATTATTAGCGGTAGCATACCTGATTAGAGGAAGGGACTAAAGCAAGAGTTAGATCCAGGGAATCAGGTGAGCCGCAACGAAGTCACACCCCACCCTTGCAGAACTCCCCTGACTTCATATCTTCTTCATAGAAGTCCCGCTCCGTCTTGAGTCCGAGAAGAAGCTGCATCCGTCTCTTCGTGTACTTCGGGATCAGTTCGAGCGTTCGTTTCAGATACCACTTCGGGTACCTTCTTATGATGTTATTTGAGAGGTACCAGCCCAGATCATAATAATCGATATTCATCTTCCAGATGATGTACTGGAGTTCATCCGTGCTCAGATGCCTTGTCTTCACATTCGCATAGATCCCGTCGTATTTTGTGACGTCGTCGGTATTTGTAACGAGCCCCATATCGAGTAACTCCTCGCGAAGCACTGTTTTCGGGTATGGGGTTATGATGTAAAAGATCGGGACGTCGAGTTTCAGTTTCTTTGCAAGTTCGAAGTTTCGAAGTATATCCTCTTTCGTATCGTCCGGATTCCCGCTGATGATCCCGCCTGATACGATGATCTTGTGTTCGTGGAGATACCTGACAGCTTTCTCAGAGTCCGATGCCATCCCGGTCTTGCCGAACAACTCGATGTTTCTCGGGAGAGCGTTCTCGATTCCGAGAAAAACGCCATCGAAGCCCGCCTTCGCCATCAGGTCCACAACCTCCTTGCTCTTCGCAATCCCGCTGGTGCTCGCCTGTGTCTGGTAGTAGATGTCATCGAGCCCGGCAGCGATTATTGCCTCGCAGAGCCGTTTCATCCTCTTCGTGTTCAAGGTGATGTTGTCGTCCACGAAGAATATGTTCTCTGCGCCGTGATCCTTCGCATCCTGGATATCCTTAATCACGCGGTCGATCTCGTACGTCCTGAAACTGCGCCCGTACATGCGATCGATGCTGCAGAACTTGCAGCCCTGTGTGCAGCCCCGGCTCGTCTCGACGACGTCCACGGTGTGGCAGAATCCGTAAAATCCCTTCTTAATCAGTCTTGCACCCCGGTCAGGAAGGCGGATATCTGCAAAATCGAGAAGCGGGCGGGGCAAGTTGTGCACCATCCCTCCGTTCTCCTTGTCCTTGTAGGATAGACCAAGTACCTGATCATACCGCTGATCCGGGATGGCTTTTACAAGTTCCCGGAATGTCCCCTCCCCCTCACCGCGTGTGATAAAATCGATGTACTCGAGATCGGGGCTCTCTGCGATCGCCATGTACTCAAGCGTCGGGTGGTATCCGCCGAATACTACCAGTATGCCGCTGTCGCATTCCTTGACGGTCTTTGCAATCTCAAGCATCTCTGCATACTGGAAACTCATGCAACTGAGACCCGCGAGATCGATGTGGTACTTTCGTATGGCTTCGCGCACGAATTTATGCGGGTCTTTTGTGACGTTTAAGTCGGCTACCTTGATGTCGCAGACATCGTTTATGTTTCCGGCGATGGACGTGATTCCGAGATTCGGGATCCTCGCAACGAAATCGAAGTCGTGCTGGACATCAGGTGAGGCGAGTAGCAGGACGTTTATGATTAACACCTTCTTTTCGTACTTGGGGCTACAGGATTTAAAATGTTAACTACGACTCGGAGATTGAGGGCACCAGAAGCAGCAGCCCTGTTGCGTCAAATGCTGTGGTGCGGATATGTATCGAGCAGGCATGACGGGCTGCCACTGTTACAGCCCGCCAGCGATTTAAAACCAGATCTCACCGATCAAAATTAAAGTTCTCCTTCACAATCTTTAGCGCACAGAAGTCTCCGCACATCGTGCACGCCTCCGTATCCTCCGGAAGTCGGCTGTTCCTGATCTCCCGTGCACGACCCTCATCGATTGCAACCTCATACTGCCTGCCCCAGTCGAGATCACGCCGCGCCCGCGCCATGTCGAGATCCCATGCTCGTGCACGGTCACCGTACTTGATCATATCGCCGACATGCGCAGCGATTTTTGAAGCCATCACGCCCTCGTAGACATCCTCCTCGTTCGGCAGCGCAAGATGCTCGGCAGGCGTCACATAGCAGAGGAAGTCCGCGCCGCATGAACTGGAGATTGCGCCTCCGATCGCGGTTACAATATGGTCGTAGCCGGGCGCTATGTCAGTTACCAGCGGACCAAGCATGTAAAACGGTTTGTCGCTTGTCATGCTCTTCATGAGCGTGATATTCGCATCGATCTCGTTAATCGGCACATGCCCGGGACCTTCGATGATGACCTGCACGCCTGCATCGTATGCCCTGTCACCGAGTTCTGCATGCATGATCAGTTCCTGAATCCCTGCCCGGTCTGTTGCGTCGTGGACTGCTCCTGCTCTCATGCCATTACCCATTGATAGCGTAACCTCGTGTTCGAGCATGATCTCGACGAGATAGTCAAATTCGCTGTAGAGCGGGTTCTCTTTCTCGTTGTGAAGCATCCATGCGGTCATGAACGCGCCGCCTCGCGAGACCAATCCGCCATACCGCCCCTGGTTCTTGAGACGCTCGACTGTCAGGAGGTTAATTCCAGTATGAATCGCCATGAAGTTCGTTCCGAGTTTTGCCTGCTCTGCCGTGATCCGGAAGAGGTCGTCAGGATTCATGTTCACGACCGCACCATCCTTCTCGATCGCCTCGATAAACGCCTGATACAGCGGAACGCTTCCCACAGAGAGCGACGTTGCCGCAATCACACGCTTCCTGACTTCCACGAGATCGCCGCCTGTCGAGAGTTCCATGATGGTGTCAGCACCTGCCTTCTCTGCCACCTCTGTTTTCCGCACCTCGAGATCGATGTCCACGATATCAGACGACGTTCCGACTGATGCGTTTACTTTGGTGCGCATCCCCTTTCCGACGCCGCACGACATGGTTTCCCGGTACGGGCTTACCGGGATCACGATCCTTCCGCTCGCAACCCCTTTTCGTACAAACTCCGGATCGACGCCTTCGACCTTCGCGACCGTCTTCATCTCTTCTGTGATCTGTCCGTTCTGTGCTTCTCTTATGAGACTCATGGTTCTCGATGATGGAAGTGGCAATATTTAAATGCTTCTAAAAATTAAAATGGAATTCAACTCAAGTGAAGTTGAATTAGGTTCCTGGTGGTGCCGGGCGGATTGGATTGAAACGGTAGAGGTGGTATCCATGAAAAGTTGCATGAGAGCAGATATCGCTATAATGCCCTGCCCGATACCTATTATCTGATACTCGCTTCCCGCGCCCTCATTCCACCAAAAACATGGGGCGCAGATCCCCTTAAATCAAACCCTGCTCCTTCATGCCCATATAGCCATTTTTCGATACGATGATGTGATCATGGATTTTGATCCCCAAAATCTCTCCCGCCTCAACCAACCGCTTTGTTACCGCGATACTGCACGATGTACTGACCCCTTCCAGATAACAAAAAGCCACCACCTCCGAACACCGCAAATCATATACCAGAGGAGATCCTTCTAATCATCCATGACTGACTGGATCGCGTGGGCTGCGATCGAAGGTGCCATGACAAAGATCAAACAGATGCTCTTTGAGCCTTTCGATCTTACAAAATGGGCGAAACTTGCGATAATACTGTTCTTCATCGGTGGCAGTGGCGGTTTCGGATCAAATTTTGGCTCAAATCCAACGAGCGGCAATTTTGGGGATTTCGGTGACTCACATTCGGATGCGGAACTGGATGCTTTTGTCGAGGAGGCGGTGTCAGGAGTATCGGCATTCGTAGATCAGTACATGACATACATCGTGCTTGCAGTGCTCGCATTCCTGCTTGTGATCGTGCTATTATCATATATCTCAAATGTGATGCAGTTCGTTTTTGTCGAGTCGGTGGTGAGAAACCATGTTACAATCAGAGCATACATCAGGAATAATCTGGGAAACGGTCTACGATTGTTCATACTGAACTGGACGCTCGGGATCTTATTCCTGATCGCCATCATCCTATCGCTGCTGCCAGCGTTGTCAGCGATACTGACAGGCGACTTTTCCGCCGTCTTCTTCGGATCGCTTCTCCTGTTCTTCCTTGTCCTCGTGCTTGGCGGCATAATCCTTGCGATCATAGGTTCGTTTATCAATCTGGCGATCCCTGTGATGTTGTATGAGAATGTGGGGATATTAAAGGCGCTTTCAAAGGTGATCAGTACCGCAGTGCACAGCATTCCACAGGTGCTGGTTTACTGGGTCATAAGGGGCGTGCTCGGGATCATAATCGGCATCGCAGCCGCTATAATCGGCCTCATCGTGGTCCTGATCGCAGGACTCGTCCTGTTGCTTATCGGCATCGCGGTTTACATGATTCTCACGCTGTTGGGATTCGGATTTTTGGACATGGGAGTCTGGATCGTGCTCGGATTGCTCTTTGTTGCATCCATACTGGTGCTCATATTCCTTACCCTCCTCGCAACCGTGCCGCTTCCAGTATTCATGAAATACCATACGCTCCTCTTCCTCCGGAACTGGTATGCAGATATCATGCCGTTCTGGGAACCGGTGACCGAACCCGCACCCGAATCGGTGCCGGAACATGAGTGATGGCAATCCGGAGCCCGACTCCGCGAAGGCTATTTGGGGTCTTAAGTCAAAGTAATCGCATGTACAGAACCGTGCTGCTCGCCATCATAATCGCTGCATCGATCTCGAACTGCTGTGCAGAAACCAGCGGCAAGGACAACATCACCTTCATGGATGCGCCATACACAGTATACGTCGAACCCGGGTCAGACGCGTCCTTCAATGCCACGCTTAAGAACGCGGGGGTCGGATATGTAGACGTGAGTGTGATTGTGCGGTCGGTGCCCGACTGGATACAGGTAAACGGCACAAATAAACTGAGCGTGATAAGGAGGGGGGGATCGATGGCATATCCGATCACGATCCATGCAAGCAGGGACGCGCCGCCGGGCACATACCATTTCGAGATTGCGGATCAATCGAGAATCGATAAGCGTACATGGGAGCCGGTTGACGTGCATGTGATGAGGGAGGGCGAGACTGCGCCAGCACGAATCGAGGCGGCGGAAGAGGAGGAGACGGAGGAGAAGATCACAGAGATCGTAAAGAGTTCTCCCGAGCTTGGTTTCATCCGTGTGCGGTCGTATCCGTCCGCGGCAGATGTGCATCTCGATAATGTCTACCAGGGCGCGACAGGTGTTGATTGGTTCTGGATATACAATGTAACGCCCGGCAACCACACGATTTCGGTAGAGAAGTACGGATACGAGCGTTACACGGAAACCGTCTCTGTTTCAGAGGGGAATATGACCGTGGTATCAGCGTCCCTGTCAGAGATCCCTGCAATCCCAGCGGAGACCGCACCTGAAAAAGTGCCAGCAGAATTGATACTGCTTGCAGTCTCGCTCCTTGCGGCAGCGATCATCTTCATCGCGATTCGCCGCCGTAACCAGAACACGTAAGAAGAAGCGAGGATAACGGATAACAAGGGACTTTGCTACGGAAGTTCGGATACTATAGAAAGGATTATCACTCCATACGCCATACTAACCAAACATCAGGTGGAACAATGTCATTTGGAAGTTTTATAGACCAGTTGAAGGCCGACGGTAACTTAATCGAGATTCAGGAGCCGGTATCCCCGGAATATGATGCCGCAAGGATCGCGGGAAACGAGAAACCACATCTCTTCCACAGCATAAACGGTTGTCGTGTCGCCGCGAATCTCCTCTCATCGAGAGAGGCTCTCTGCACGACACTCCGGATCTGCAGGGAAGATATGGCAGGATATCTCGCATCCGTCGAACCAGCCGGGGAGATAAAACTTGTTGTAGACCCCCCAACAAAAGAGATCAGGAGCAAGCCAGATCTTTCAAAACTGCCGGTTTTCACCCATTTCAAAAACGATCCTGCCCCTTACATAACAGCAGGCGTCCTCGTGACCGAAATGGACGGGGTAATGAATGCATCGATTCACCGGATGATGGTTATTGGGAAGGATAAACTCGCAGTACGCCTTGTTGCGCCGAGACACACCTACCTCATGCACAAGAAGGCACTGGAGCGAGGAGAGAAGCTCCCTGTCGCAATAGCGATCGGACTTGACCCGGTAGTCCTCTTTGCCATCTGCACACGCGTACCAGAGGGCACAGAGTTTCGTTACGCGTCAGCACTCCAAGGAGCGCCGCTCGAGGTCTTCGAGTGCGACAATGGCATACGTGTGCCGCACTGCGAGATCGTGCTTGAGGGATACATCGGGGAAGAGACTGCGGATGAAGGTCCGTTTGTAGATATCACAGGGACGTATGACCGGGTGCGAAGCGAGCCAGTGATCCACTTAACAGGGATGATCCACCGGGAGGACCCGATCTACCATGCGATCATACCATCAGGCAGCGAGCACAAACTGCTGATGGGAGTTCCGTATGAGCCGAGAATATTAAGCGCGGTAAACGGAGTTTCCGATGCAAGAAATGTCGTGTTGACGAAAGGCGGATGCTGCTATTTCGATGCGGTGGTACAGATTAAGAAGCAGACCGAGGGCGACGCAAAGAACGCGATGCTTGCAGCGTTTGCAGCGCATCCAAGTCTCAAGAACGTGGTGGTGGTCGATCCTGACATCAATATCTATGATCCAAGCGATGTCGAGTTTGCGATTGCAACAAGGGTGCTCGGCGATCGGGACGTACTGATGATCACGAATGTACGCGGGAGTTCACTCGATCCGATCTCTGCTCCGGATGGCACGACCACGAAGATCGGTATCGATGCGACGATGCCGCTCGGTGCGGAAGAGGAGTTTGTGCGGGTTTTGGAGTAATTAGTAGATATAGTGACCGCATCATCGCTTGAGCAGTCCAGCCGCGACAAGCGCGCTTCTGAGTTTCTGCTCGTTCTGCGCGCTCATCGGTGCAAGCGGAAGCCGTAGAGGTCCGGCTGCACGACCGATCATGCCGGCAGCGGTCTTCACAGGGATCGGGTTCGTCTCGATGAACATCGCCCGCACAAGCGGAGCAAGCTGGTAGTGCAGACGTCTCGCCTCATCGTAGTCGTTCTTACGTATCGCGTTTACGAAAGCAACCGTCTGCGCAGGAGCGATGTTTGCAATAACCGATATCACGCCAACGCCCCCAAGTGACATGATCGGCAGCGTCAGGGCATCATCGCCCGAGATCAATATGAAATCAGAGTCCCTGGTCAGTTCGATGATGCGCGATACCTGCCCCAGATCGCCGCTTGCCTCCTTGACTCCGATGACGTTCGGGCTCTCTGCGAGTTGTGCTATCAACCCAGGTTCGAGATTGATGCCGGTTCTCGATTTGATGTTGTAGAGTATGATCGGGATATCGACAGCGGACGCTATCGCATCAAAGTGCGCTATAATCCCGTTACGGTTCGGCTTGTTGTAATACGGCGTGATCAGCAGCGATGCGTCGGCACCCGCGTCTGCCGCATGTCTGGTGAGTTCGATCGCCTCGCCGGTGTTGTTCGATCCGGTTCCAGCGATCACGGGAACCGTGGAACAGTCAACCGCTATATCGATCAGTTGTTTATGCTCTTCAAGCGTTATCGTTGCTGATTCGCCAGTCGTTCCACAGGGAACGATACCAGAGACCCCATGCTCGATCATGTACCTGATGTTATCCTTAAACCCTGCCTCGTCGATCATGTTATCAGGCGTAAACGGGGTTATCAGCGCAGGCATAGCGCCCTTGAGGTCCATAAGCACCACCTTATAGTATCTTTGAACGTTTTGCGATCACGTTTCTGCGTACGATATAACCAGCGACCCTGTTGCGTATCGTCTTGCTGGTGATGTCTGTATGCTCGGCAATTTGCGCCTTATTGGCCTCGAAGTCGGTTCCGAATGCGTAACCGCGCTTTTCAATCAACTCTTTTGCGATTTTTTTTATGTATGTTGGTCTGATATTTCCCATGTATAACATGCTGGAGCGGTCTGACATATAAATATTGCTGCAATCGGAGGCTGTCAAGTTACCCGGATGTTGAGGGACATCGGGCTTTAGGATGTTTTAATTACTTCAGAGCCTGCATCACCACAAAACTCCCATCTCCATGACCCTCTCTGAACGACTGCACCGCGGTAATATCTTCCAAACCACCAAATATTGTCTGAATCATCTTGAAATTATGGAACCTTGCACCGCCCAGACCAGCCATCACCTCGTCGACCCAATAAAATCTTGCATATCTATAAAATTTACTCTTTTCCTTTTTATGAAGGTACGTCCTGCCTAGAAAACTGTATTTATCAATAAAACCAACAATTAAAGATCCGTTCACCTTTAATACCCTGTAAACTTCATCAAATGCTTTCTTTACATCATCCACAAAACAGATAGTCACCATCATCAGCACAAAATCGAACTCTTCACCCCTGAAAGGCAGACTCTCGGCAACGCCACCGACAAAGGAGATCCCCCTTTCACTGGCAACCTCACCCATCCTCCGGGATGGATCAATCCCAACTCCAATTCCCAGAGGAGCCGCAAACCTGCCGGTCCCTACACCGATCTCCATACCCCCCTCACCCGCCCGGATAAAATGCCGCAGTGCCTCAAGTTCGGATAGATAGATAAAACGGTTCTCATCGAACCACTGGTCATATTCAGAACAGTACTCCTCGAACGGTTCAATTACCGGCACGTTTGCCACTACCCCATAGCGGATCATCCCCAAACTGCGCAAACCACCGTTCCTCGGGGGAGAGTGTCCTCTCAACCTCTTCCTTTCCAAACGAGTACTCGTAGTTGTTGCAGTAATCCAGTATTACCTGATATGCTTCGATTATCTTCTGCGTCATCTCCTTGCATTTTTGCTGATCCTCTCCGCACCGATCAGGATGCCATTTTATCACCAACACTCTGTACGATCTTTTTATGGTTTCCATCGTTGCCTTTTCAGAAAGACCGATGATCTCTGCCGCATTCCTTATTTCATCATATCTGGTGGTGCCCATGAACCAAGAATTCAACATCAGCCAACATAACGTTTTGGACGCTGTTTGTGACGACACTTTTCAATTCCTTCTGGTTGTATTGATTTACCGCCGAGAGCGCAAGAGTTTGCCGGGACGAAGCAACCCCAACTCCCTTCGTATACGGCGTGATTCGTGGGGTAAAAAAGTCAAGTTCACCCGCCTCCCAAAACCTGAAGTGCTGCCGAGAATCATGGTGACCGGAAAATAATAAAAACCCCTGACTCAAGAACCGCATCATTAATATACTACGAGTTCCTATAGTGATTATGGAATTCGGGATAGATTCAGATATTGCATTCTTGCAACCATCCATCCCCTCAAAGATATCTGTTCCGAATTCCCAAACTATTCTAAGAGTAACGAGATGCGTCCGTATGTATTTATAAATGCTGCTATGAGCGCTGATGGAAAGATTTCGGCATATACCCGAAAGCAGATACCAATTTCAGGAGAAGATGACTTCCAGCGTGTTGACGGACTGAAATACGGGGTGGACGCCATTATGGTCGGGATAGGTACGGTTCTCTCGGATGATCCGAGTTTGACGGTCAAATCAGAAGAACGGAGGAGAGAACGGCTGGATCGGGAGAAGGATAAAAACCCTATCCGGATCGTTGTCGACAGTCTCGCACGCACGCCTGTGGATGCCGATATTCTCATGAAAGGGGCTGGCAGGCGGATCATACTGGTCTCCGGATCCGCACCGGGCGTGCGTCTTGCCAGGCTGCGTGAGGCAGGCGCTGAGATCGTTGTTGCGGGTGAGCATCGGGTCGATCTTGCATCCGCACTTGGGCAACTGTACGAGATGGGTGTGCGTAGACTGATGGTGGAGGGTGGCGGCACACTGAACTGGAGCCTTCTCAGCCAGGGGCTGGTGGATAAGGTCTATGTCTACGTCGGGAACATGATTCTCGGCGGGGAATCGTCGCCAACGCTTGCCGACGGTACCGGGTTTTCTAACATTGGTGGTGCGTGCCAGCTCGAATTGATATCGCTTGAACAGATGGATAAGGGGTTTGTTGTAGAATGGCAGGTAAAATAGAAGCAATTGTATGTGATTACGACCGAACATTGACGGATGAGTCATTGGTTCTCTCTGAAAATGCGGTAACCAGTCTGAAAAGCGCAAGGAAGAATGGGATAAAGGTATTCATTGCATCCGGGAGAAGACTTCCGTTCCTGATGGATGTTAATGAGAGGCACAACTTTGTGGATGGCATCATCGCGGAGAACGGTGCTGTCATCTATGATCCGGCAGACGGTGCAAAGATCTTGCTCGGCGAAGGGCTGGAAGAACTGAAATCCGCATTTGCGGGAGTGGATTTTGTCGAGGTTGAGGAGGTGATCGTTGCAACCACGCTTCCGTATCTTAAAGATGCAAAGGAGATCATCAGAAGAAACGGCCTGTCCGTCGATATCGAGCTTAACCGGGACGATGTGATGATAATGCCGAAAGGCGTTGACAAGGGCAGCGGGATTGCGAAGGCAGCCGAGATATACGGGATTAACCGGGAGAACCTCGCATGTATCGGGGATGCCGAGAACGATCTCAAGATATTTGGAGTCGCCGGCGTCAAGGTGGCGGTTGCGAATGCTGTTGACGTGCTAAAGGGCGAGGCAGACATTGTGTGCAGTGAACCGTATGGGGACGGCGTAAAGGAGTTCGTGCGGAGTCTGGCTACGTAATATTAATAGCATCGCAGACACCAGTCACCATGATGGCTGAGATAACAGACCGGGACACTGCCCTCTTTGAGTCGGGAATCAAACTTGGTGCCCTGTATCACCAGTTCGTTGGCTCTCCAGTCAATTTAAGCACGGCAAGCAGCTTGGAAGCGGCGATCAGGGATAGTATATCATTGCAGCCGTGTGTGCAGTCGATAACAGTCGCAATCGACCGTGAAATGATCAGGGAACGCATAAATGATTTCGGATACTGCGAACTCGAGGGCAGGATGCTTGGCGTAGAAGCGGTCATTAGATCTGGCACTGCGGTTGTGCACGTCGGCATGAGATACGATGTAGAGATGGATTATCCGATGATGTTTGTGCAGCAGATTGAGCAAATTGAGCCGATCAAGCGGATCGAGGTGGGCTGATGGTCTGCACTGGCTGTGCGCTTCTCTGCGATGATGTTGAGATCGGAGAGAGCGATTGCAGACACGCATGCCGGATCGGGGATGCTCACATCACAAGCACCACGCAGATCGAAGCGATGGTGGATCAGAGTCCAGTGGATATGGATACTGCGATCAAGAGTGCCGCCGAGATTCTTGTGTCCGCAGAAAAGCCAGTCTTCGCAGGATTTGGGAATTCAGTCACAGAAGCGCAAGCGATCGGCATCGAACTTGCAGAGAAGGTGGGTGCAGAGATTAAAACGTTTCACACAGGTATTTTTGATGATATCCTCGACGGAAGGGTTAAAACCTGCACGCTTCCGGAGATGCGGGATTACGCAGACGTTATCATCTTTTTAGGGTGCGATCCCATGAATACGCATCCGCGACTGCTGTCAAAGTACGCATACTACCCACGCGGCGAGAAACGGCAGCACGGCTGGGAGACGGACCGGACCGCAATCACGATCGATCTCCGCTTCTCGCACACCGCAAGCATCTGCAAGGAGGCATATACGATCGATCCGAATCGCCAGATCGAGTTTAGGGACGCACTGATGGATGCGCTTTCCAATAAAGTTCCAAAGACTACGTACGACAAGAAACGGATACTGAAACTTGCAGGCACGCTTAAGAAAGCCGAGTTCGGCGTCATTTTTGCCGGCACGTCAGCACCGCCGCGAGATGCGATTGTCCGGTTGATGGACCGGCTGAACGAATCTTCCGATTTCCGCCTTCTTCCGCTGGCGCCCGGATACAACCTTCGCTCAATTGCGGAGCAGTTGCGCAATCGTCCGGACGATGATGACGACGGTGTTGGTAGTGGCGACAGTGGCAATAACGGCGGCAGGGATCTCCGCGAAGCAGACTGCATCCTCTGTCTCGGATTCGATCTCATGAACTCGCTTCCGGCGCACGGCATCAACGGGAAGATGATCGTGATCGATCCGAATGAGACCCTGACATCGAGGTACGCTGATGTCGCAATCCCGTGCGCGGCAGGCGGCATAGATTGCGCGGGCAGTGCGGTGCGCATGGACGGCGAGACGGTAGAGATTCCGCGGATCCGCGAGAGCGAGCGTCTGTCTGACGGTGCGATCCTGAAACGGCTGCTTGAGGTGGTATGATGAAGATGGAGTTTGGCGAGTTTCTTGCGGCGCCTGAGTGTGGTGTCGTGATCATTACATATCCTGACATCTTCCGGACAGAGGCGGGGCTTAAGCACGGGAAATTTAGCAGGGAGTATCAGGAGCTATCAGCGGTGATCGTGCTTGACTCGGGGGATATGGCGAAGATCGAGGTCAAGGACGGTGATCTTGTGGAGATTAAGAGCGAGGCGGGTGCTGTCGTCGTCAGAGCGAAGGAGTCTGAAAAAGAGCATCCCGGGATCGGGTATATGCCTGAAGGTGCGTGGGCGAATGTTCTCGGGGCAAGTCCGGTAACGGCTCCGCCGTCGATGCTTGCATTATCCGCGAAGATCAGGAGGTCGCGGCAGGAGATACCAGCGATCGAGGAAGTGTATCGCAGGTGAAGGGTCATTCGGACACGTCCAAAACCGTTATGTGAAATTACACGCACCACGATAGTAGTAAGGATTAATAAAATCACTCTCCAAAATGATTTAAGAAAAAACGGTGCATCTGATGGATTTTACGAAACATCTCGCAGATAAGACGATCGTGCTCGGCATAACAGGCAGCATCGCTGCTGTACGAACCATCGAACTGGCGCATGAACTGATCCGCCGAGGAGCTACGGTGCAGGCGGTGATGACCGAACCTGCGACGCGCATCATCCACCCGGACGCGATCGAATGCGCAACAGGGCGCGCTGCGATCACCGGGTGGACCGGCAGGGTTTCGTGGGTCGAGTACTGTGGTGGTGGCAATGGTGATTGCAGCGGAGGCAGTGTCAGAGCCACTGACCTGCTGCTGATTGCGCCGTGTACTGCAAGCACGATCGGGAAGATTGCGCACGGCATCCCTGACACTCTCGTCTCGATATTTGCAACAACAGCAATCGGCGCAGGAGTTCCTGTCATCGTAGCGCCTGCCATGTACGATAGTATGTATAATCCGATCGTACGCGGGAACATCGAGATCCTGCAGGATCAGGGCGTCACGATCGTGGGTCCCGTTATTGAGGAAGGGAAAGCAAAGATCGCTCCTAACGATGATATCGTGCGGTGGGCAGAGCGGGCGCTTGGCGGCTACGCGCTTTTCGGCATCCGGATACTGATCACTGGCGGGGCGACCGCAGAGCCGATCGATCCTGTGCGCATCATCACGAGCAGGGCATCGGGCAGGATGGGGGCTGCACTTGCTTACGAGGCGTTCCGGCGCGGGGCTGATGTGACGCTCGTGCACAGCGGGCGGATCGGGTTTTCTGGCATCCGGGAGATCTATGTAGAGACCGCAGAAGAGATGACAAATGCGGTTCTTGGCGAGCTTGGGACTGATGGTGGGTACGATCTGCTGATCAGCGCTGCCGCGATCTCGGATTATACGCTCGATCTTGCCGCCGACAAGATCAGGTCGGGCAGCCAACTGACGCTTGACCTGCGCCCGATACGGAAGTTGCTCGAAGAGGTTCGGGGTGCGTATCCCGATCTGGCGGTTGTCGGGTTCAAGCTGGAGACTACCGGGGGCGAAGCGTTGATCGAGCGTGCGAAGGAGGCGATGAACCGCTATGGGCTTTCGATGGTTGTTGCGAATACCGTTGAGAGCATGGGTGGCGGCGAGGGAGAGGTCTGGGTCATCACTGAGGGGGGGCGAAATGTCATTCATGCCAGCGGCACGAAAGACGCGATTGCGGCTGCGGTCTTTGATTCTGTCGAGCAGGTGATGGGCACGGCGGGCGATGAAATGTCATGAGTGTGCCGAGCAAAATTCGCTATCCAGCTGGTGAAAATCCAAGCCTCTATGAAAAGTTAGCCACCACCTCAGAACTAACTGTGAGGGGGCTCATAGTAACCTCGGAGCCGAGAATACGACAGGAGGTGCAGTTATCGAGCTCTACTCGACATTACACGAAAGTGATTCGTGCGATTCGCCCAAACATGTGCATTCGTGTTTGATACAAGCACCAGAGCCAAGTCAACAGTCCTATAAGTGCAAGAAGGTTTATGTGATTATACTGCTCATGATTGCATTATGATTAGAGGGCTGCATCTGCGCAGAGTTTGTGTTGTGGTCTTTGTGTACGCCTCATTGCTACTACTCATGAGCGGTGCATCGGCACTGGAGGCGAGAGCGGGCGATGATCAGACTGTATCACCGGGTACCATGGTCGAGCTGGATGGTTCGGGCTCAACTGGCACCGGCACATTGACCTATAACTGGACCGAGGGCAGCACCGTACTAAGCGTCCAGGAATCCTTCAGTCACGAATTTTCGATAGGCACACACACAATCACGCTGACAGTATCAGACGGCACCAGCAACGACACCGATACCATAGTCGTGCGTGTGAACCAGCCCCCGGTTGCAGATGCAGGCGATGACCGGGTCATACTACCTGATACGTACATCAAACTCGACGCATCCGGATCCAGCGATCCTGACGGCAAAATCGAGTCTTACAAGTGGACCGAGGACGGGGTGGAACTCAGCACCAGGAGATCGTTTAACAAGATCTTTGATGCCGGAAGACATGAGATCACGCTCAGCGTGACCGATAACGATGGTGATACAGGAGAGGATACCCTCGAGATCCTGGTCAACTGCGCACCGATCGCAGACGCGGGACCTGACATGACCGTACCGGAAGGGACGCTTGTTCACTTCAACGCAACCAATTCCAGCGACCCTGACGGCAATACCCTGTACTATGAGTGGAAGGAGGATGGCGTCGGCATCCTCAATCTTGCGCAATCATTCGATATGGTTCTCCCGATCGGCACGCACAGCATCATGCTGACCTTGACCGATGGATACGGGGCAACTGCTACTGATAGGGTGGCAATCGAGGTCACCGCGGTGGACCAGAAGCCCCCGATAGCAGATGCGGGATCCGATCAGGCAGTGCTCATCGGAACCGCTGTCGTGCTGGATGCATCCGGCTCCACAGATCCGGACGGCGAGATCGTGAAATACGAATGGCTCGAGGACTCTGCCGTAATCAGCGAATCGATGGTCTTTGAGCATATATTCCCGAAAGGAGTGAATCACATAACGCTCAGAGTGACCGATAACGATGGCGCATCAGGTACGGATGACGCCACGATCACGGCACGGTCGAGCATGGTCATGCCCGAGGCAGACGCTGGCGCGGACCGCGATGCACTCGAGGGAACAGAGATCATACTCGATGCATCCCGCTCAAGCGGGGAGAACCTGACCTACCAGTGGATTTTAAACGGCACCACCATCTCAGAGGAGCGGATGTTCTACCATCTCTTCGATCCTGGCACGTACACAGTCACGCTCAGCGTGACCGATGAGTATGAATGCACCGCTACCGATGAGGTCAGTGTCGTGATCACCACACCCTCAGTGGGCGGGGGGACAAGTCGCATACCTGCGATGCCAGAGGTGTCCCAGACCCGCGGATTATGGTCATATCTTCTGGCGGCGATTGTTCTGATACTGGTGCTTGCAGGCATCGTCTTCATACGTCGGAGATCCGCCACCACCAGATCCACCGGAACCGCTTACGGATATAAATACAAGGAGTATACGCCCCCTCCTGATAAGACTGGAAGCAAGTCCGGCAAACCGATCGTCAAACCCGATCCCAAACCTGCTACCAAAACCGCTACCAAACCCAATGCCAGAATTGTACCGCCAGAACCGAAACCCGTGCCAGTGCAGCCAAAGGTCCTGATGAAGGTGAAGGTACTCGATTCCGCGTCGAGAATGCCGGTACCGGGCGCGGCGGTGCAGACCGGATCAGCCACTCAGAAGACCGACGCTCTAGGAGAAACGATGTTCACACTGGATCGTGGCGGGCAGCGCACGGTCAGCGTAAGCGGCATCCCGAACCTGTACGAGGGTAGAACTGCCTCTGTGGACGGGGATAATGCAACGATCCTGTTATCATCGACAGTCCGCCCTGATCAAGAACAGGATGCAAGATTGCGCTCCGTCAGGGAGGCGTTTGAGAACCGGTATCGTGAGGTATCAGGTTATGATCGGTGCATTTCTAACTTTTACCGGAGTGTGGCACAGCGTTTGATCGAATATGTACGCGGGATGACGGCAATACATTTTATACGCGGGAAGGCGGGACCGAAAGAGGTGACTGATCAGATGATATCGGTCATCGAGTCTGTCTGCACGGAACTATCCGAGATCATGGTCTCCAAACGAAATATTGACCTGTACGCACGAAGCAGAGCGGGTAACGAGAACTCAGCTGGATGCAACGCAAGCCAGATCAGCTACGATCCGCTCTCAGACCTGATAGCGAGTCCGCCCGGATTCGTACCGGCAACCAGTCCGAAGGTGGAGCAGGCGCTCCTCGAGATCGACAGGGAGATCACGTCGAGGACGCGGGATATGAGCGTACTCCCGATAACCGGGGTCTGGTCGATTGCAAAAAGTTTGCTTGCGGATCAGTCAGGAGACGATCTCGAACATGCGATACGGATATTGATCGCAGATACTCTACTTATGTATGCAAAGGAGATGTATGAAAATCCTGAAATTGTGAAACGAATGAAACAGGGGATACTATGAAGATTATAACAATACTCGTCATCGCACTGATTGCCGCGCTCTGTATCGGGGGTATGAACACGGGTGGTGCGGCTGCTGCTCCTGACGATCCTGATGACCCCGATGCGCCAGATGCGCCGAACAGACCACCTACCACCACACCTGCCACTTCACCGGCTGCTGCACCGGTTATCGCGCCGGATAGAGGGGGGGCCGATGCAAGCGGGACCGGGAGTATCGATGATGATACGGTCGTAGATGCCGCGAATGCAAACCGGGTACTGCTCGATTACTCGATCGATACCATCGCTGTGGTCTCGATGGGTGCGGAGAACTACTATGTCGTCAGTTACAAAAACGTCGTCTGCGGGAGGGGTATCGAGATATTCACAGACGATGGTGCGGTTGTGACCGATGCATCGATCGTCGATGGCGTTCTTAAGGCGGCTGCATGGAGGGATGCAGCAATGAAACTCGATCCTGATGAGATCAGTGCCATCAAAGCCCTTGTGGGGTCGCCGCAGGTGATTGAAAAAACCCGCATCAGCCTGATCACATCATGTGACTCGCTTGATGTGCTGAGCAATGATATCGCAAGTTCGGATGTTGCGGATTATGGGGTGCTTTCCACTTTTGGTGAGCGATTTTTAGAGGTGGACGGGAAGATGGTGGAGATGGTAAATGGAACCGGTTTTTTCTTAGGCGATCTGACAGAGCATCAGAGAACGATCTCAGACATCGTAGACGAGGCGAACAGCACCAAGAAATCACTATACAAGGATTGGACGGGGAGAGACAACGCTAAAAATCGTGTTTTCGGGACGCTTGTACTGATCGTTATTATATTAATGGCTGCAACCTCGCTGATACTTATGAAATCGAAGGATAAGGAACTATCTATTAAAAAACGTGCACACAAACTCTTCGAAAGGAAAAAAGAGAATATCATCGATCAATTGCACAGCCGCGATGCTGACGAGCGTGCCAGATCCGCTCTGATGGCTGGCGCGTCCGCAGAGGTTGATGAAACCATTATTCCGCATCTGATCGTGCTCCTCGACGACGCCGATGATCGCGTTCGCGCCAATGCCGCGCAGTCGATCAGGCGCATCGGACAGAAGAACAGCAACCTTGTGCAGTTCGCAAAAGAGCCGCTCAAACGCCATCTCGACGATCCGAGCGATAAGGTGCGAGATGCCATGACGCAGGCGTATCAGGTGGTCTGGGGCGAGACTGTAGATGCGGTGGAAATGGCAGGGAACGTGGAGGCGGTAGAGGCGACAGAAGTGGCAAAGGAGCCAGGGGCTGTCGAATCTGCTGTTGTAACGGCGGAGGAGCCGGAAGAAGAGATTGCGAAAGCCGCGCTTACCGATGCACAGCAACGACGCCTCCATGAACTGAAACATCGGGTAAACCAATCGATAAGCAACCTCCCGGTAGGATGTGATCTCTGCATCCCGCACTATCTCCTGAGCATCTGCACCACAGTTGCCGATATGGTCGGGCACGCAAAGGGTGCGGACAGCGAGATGATCGATGAGATGATCGATGCCAGCGAGATGACCTGTAAATATATTGCGGATTTGATAGAGAATAGCAGATTTATTGACATCTGCATCTCAAAGAACATGGGCGCGTTCGACGATACCGGGTTTGTAGCAGGAGCCCGGGAATATTCGGACAAATTGGATGCCCTGATCAGCGATCCGCTGGGGTTTGCAGATTCACTGAATATGGAAGAGGAACTGTGGGCGGTGGATAGCGCGATCACAGGGAAGATGGGCGAACTGATGATCATACCGATATCCGGGCTGTGGAAGGTGTCAAAAAGTGTTTTCGATGATGCATCCGACGAATCAGGGACCAAACGCGCATTCATGGTCATGATATCACTGGTCATCCTTGGAAGAATACGCGAGATGATGGAGAATCCCGAGATCGTCAGAAGGTTGCGGTTGTAAACGAGATAAAATAGGTGCTGACATGTCACAGGAAAAGAACACGATCGAGGAATACGATGCGATCTTAAAGGAGGTCAGGGAACTGATGGTCGCAAAGAATGCGGATTATGGGGATTCGTGGAGAGAGATGCGACTCCCGTCAATAATAGACCAGATACTCGTTAAAGCATACAGAATACGCAGCATTGAGGAGTCGGAAGGATCTCCAAAGGTTTCCGAAGGTATTGAGTCCGAATACCGGGATATCCTGAATTACTGCGTATTCGCGCTGATAAAATTACGCGACAAAAAAACGGCATGAGCGAAACGGAGCAGGGACGCTACAGCATCTTATGCAGCATCGGCAGCATTCTTGCGGTGCTCTGGGGCGGGCATTGATCGAGACCTTGATATGTGCAGCGTCCTAAGCTGATGACCATGAACGTTATATGCTTCGATCTGGAAGGTCCACTGTCGCCGCAGGACAATGCCTACGAGGTGACCTCCTTAATCGAGAACGGGGATGCGATATTCGAGACGCTGAGCCGATACGACGACGTACTGGCGCTTGCGGGTCGCGAGAATTACGAGCCAGGTGATACGCTTGCGCTCATCGTCCCGTTCCTGCTTGTGCACGGGATCAGGGAAGAGGATATCACAGAGATCTCATCGCGTGCACGGATCGTATCCGGCGCAAAGGACCTGATTGCGAGATTGATGGCAGACGACTGGGATGTGCACATCATCTCGACGAGTTATGAGCAGCACGCCTACCAGATCGGTGCAGCGCTTGGCGTTTCCAGGGATCATATCTCATGCACGCGGCTCGACCTTGAGGGATTACGGGGGAGACTCACAGACGGCGATATCGCTTGCATTCGTGGCATCGAGGATGAGATCCTCAGCACTGAAGACGAAGAGGCGGTGTTTCGGAGATTGGATGATTTCTACTTCAATGAACTGAAAGAGACCGCACTTGGCGATATCTTTTCAATGGTGCGGGTGGTCGGAGGTGCACGCAAGGTCCAGGCGATGGAGGAGATCGCTGCCAGCCACGGCATGACGCCCGGGGACGCGGTCGTTGTTGGGGATTCGATCACCGACTTTGCGATGCTCGGGTGTGTGCGGGATGCGGGTGGGATTGCGATCGTTTTTAATGGCAACGAGTACGCAGCCCCTTATGCGAACATCGTGCTCTGTGGAACCGATATCGGGCTCTTGTGGGAGTTTGCGCTGGCGTGTGCACGCGGGGATGATGCA
>JAUVWP010000028.1 GCA_030604085.1 Methanosarcinales archaeon
CGTCCTTCTCGACCCAGAGTAGCACGATAAAAAGTTTCAAGCTCGTTCATTCTTTTTTGGAGTTCCTCCTCCGCCTGCTTGCGCTCGGTGATGTCGCTGTAATGCTCTATACGGCCACCGGCATATAGACCAGATAGGATGGGCTGGCTCCAATGCTCAAGCCAACGTTCTTCCCGTTCGCTGCCAGGGACTATGTGGCACTCAAAGTGCTCGATATAGGTATTATCATCGTAGGTGGCAAACACTTTCTCGGCAAAGCTTACCGGATCCTCAAAGATATCCTTGATCCGCTCCCGGATGAGTTGCCGCTTATCCTTCCCAATAATCTCTTCCCTCCGCAGGCCAAAGTAGCGCTCCAACGCATGGTTTACCCAGACGACCTGGAAGTCAGAGTCGAGAATAAAGATACTGACCAATGAGGTATCAAGGACGTCGTCAGTCAATGAACGATACCTTAATTCGCTCTCCCGCAGCGTTTCCTCCACCTGTTTGCGCTCGGTGATATCCTCCCCAGAAGCCATGGTGGCACATATCCTGCCATGTTCGTCTCTCAATATGGTATTATGCCATGCGACGATTCTCTCCTTGCCGTGTTTGGTCAAAACAGGGTTTTCATAATATTCAACCGGCTCAATCTCTCCTGCTATCAGCGATTTAAAAACCCTTGCCACTTCATCTCTCAATCTCTTCGGAACGAAATTATCGAACCAGTCTTTGCCAGTGATCTCCTCTTCCTCTTCGTATCCCAGAATCTCGCAGCCCTTCCTGTTTATGAGGCTGACTTTTCGATCAGCACCAATGACTAAAAGCATAACCCCGGCGGCATCAAGATAATGCTGTGCCCTATCTCTCTCCTTTTGTAGCGCATCCTCCGCGAGCTTTCGCTCGGTAACTTCCTGCACCAGTCCTTTGCTCGCTTCTGCCAGTTCAGCGGTGCGTTCCTGCACGCGCTGTTCCAGTCCATCGCGCGCTACCTGAAGCGCATCGTTAACCCGACTCAGTTCTGCTGCCTGTGCACCTCTCTTTACGATGGTCTCTACGATCTTAAACAACAGACTCGAATAGTTACGGACCACATCCTCCCCGACGACACGCATCTTCCCTGATTCTTTTACGAGCAATCCCGGGTCAAGATCGATTTCATGTGCTATCTCTTCGAGATCATGGAGTTGCTCGGAAGAAAACTTTTCAGGTGTGAACTGCCCGGCAAACATCGTTCCTTTGTGCTCGCCATCGATCATGATCGGAGCAACGAAATGCCCGCCGTGTGCAAAGCAGTAGAAGATCTCTGGCTTCTCTGACCGAAGCACAATCTCCCCCATCTCCCTAAATGACCTGAAGCAGCGCTCTTTTCCTTTCTCTGTCGATTGGATCAGGGAGCAAAATCCGGTCGGATTGGTAAACTTTGTCAGGGGCTCGCCTTCAGGCGAGAGGATCACCGACGAGATTCCAGCGGCTCTTGCGAAGCTATCCTGAATCGACTGGAGTTCCTCAAGGTCGATCAGTTCACGCAGTGGCAACGATGGTGAGCCGCTCATCTCTTCCCCTGTTTATGGATATGCCTTGTACGGGAATCCACCTGCTGACCGCTCCATGCCTGTAACCATCCGCTCAAATGCCGATAGCGGCATCCCGAGTCCGAGCAGGTTACCTTCCCATCCACCAACCGCTCTTGCCCCGAGACAGAAGAAAGAGCCGTTTAAGCTCTGCTCCAGAAATGGCAGGGCGGTCAGGTCTGCACATACGCCCCTGATCCCGATCGTGCTCATCAGGAAACGGTTACCTGTAAGAAAGTTGTAGCCCTGAATCGCAAGCAGCACCTGTTTCGGAAGCAACCCGAGAATCACGACGTCGGGAGCGATATCAAGCTTCCCTGCCGGATACGCAACCGCGGCGTCCATGATGGCGGGCTGGATCGAGGTCATTCCGCCGACCGCGTTAAGTGCAGCACCAAGCGTCTCGTACCGCCCTGTGTCGCCCTCGCCAAAGAGCGCAAACTGCCTGTTATCGCTTGCTTTGCATCCATAGACGAGACCATTTGTAAAGTCTGCCGGCGATGCGGTCGTCTCCATCATGTCTGTGTACTTCCGCGTGCTGGAAAGCGGTTCTTCCTGATACTGATCGACAAGACCAAGAGCGATTGCTGCTGCCGGACATCCGACATTTTCCTTGTTGATTACAACAACCTCGCCATCCATCGCGGCGATCCGAACTGCCTCGCACCACGGAATCCCCTGATATTCCTCAGGTGTCCTCGTGCCCTTTGGGATCTCGTGCCCTTTAAGGATCAGTTTAACGCCAACCGGCTGAACAATCGAGCCCGGCTCGTCAAAGACATCCATGAACCTCTTGCTCGCTTCCTCAAATGTCATTCCACTACCTTGTCCTCTGTTATTCATTCTTCACACTCCTGAAGGTTATCGCAATCCACGACTATTTCAGTCTACCTCACCCCATGCATCGCAAACCTTCACAATCTCATTTACCAGTTCTGCTTTATTAAACATTACGTTCTGCGGAGGGGTTTTTTATCCACTCCGTAAGCGCAATTTGGAATTCTAACATTGCAGGGGCACAGTACATGATCGGGTAACTTGTGGTAGGAACCACAAGATTACACAGTCTGCGATCTGCGAAGCAGCGCCGAAGGCAGCAGCGGCGCAGCCATCTCCACAAGATTTCTGTGTTAATCTTGTGTAATCTCGTGGTTTTATATGCGGATATCCACACAACATGGATCAGTCCGTCTTCGTCTTCAGCCGTATGCCCTCCGGCGTTATCTCAAACACGGTAAGGTCTGGCATGACATTTGTGCTGCGCATCTTTGGGATGGTGAAATAACGCTCCACCCTATCAGTATATGGGTTCTCCTTCACCAGAAGCCGGACTGATCCGTATACCGAATAATCGGCAACCTGGTTGGTCATGAGATATGCGGACTCGTCCATGATGAACATGGTGGTGCAGCCCTTCTTGTTGAGGGTGAAATTCAGCGCATCGAACTGGTCCCTGAAATCCTGGGCAGTCGAACGAAGCGTGAAGACCCCGATATTGTCGATGACCGCGATACTCGTGCTATCCGGTACGTAATCGGCAAGCTGGGAGAGTTCGACCTCGAGCCCTTCCTGCGCGAATCCGTACTTTGTCACCTGTCTGGATTTGTTTGAGCGGCTCTCAAAGACGCGTCCGATGATCAGTTGCCCATTGTCGTAATACTTGGCAAGATCGAGCCCGATCATCTCTGCCTGCACGAAGATATCTTCAGGCGTCTCTTCTGTTGCGATCAGCACGCATTCCTTGCCGTCCACGCAAGACCTGTATAGCAGGTGAAGCCCGAAGATCGTCTTTCCGGCACCAGAAACGCCTGTTACCAGTAATCCTTTACCCTTCGGGTAGCCGCCACTCAGTTTCACGTCCAGTTCAGTAATTCCTGTTGGCACACGTTCCATTTACAAATTCCCTTTGTTTATTCAGTCTTTGGTTTTGATTTGTGGAGTTTGATCCCCTCCGAAGTTATATCAAAGACGGACAACTCCAGCGAAATTTCGGTACCACGCATCTTTGGAATATCCAGATACCGCTCCCGCACACCCGTGTATGGGTTTTCTTTTGTCATAAGCTTAATGGAGCCGTAAGCCGAATACTCGGCAAGTCCATGGGTCAGCTTGTAAGCGGTATCGTCCATGATCATGAGTGTAGTGCAGCCCTTCTCGGTGAGTACGTGATTTATTGCGTCGATCTTGTCCCTGAACTCCTTGATGCTCAAATCCAGTGCGAAGACGCCTATGTTATCGATGACCACCACATCGATATCATCAGACAGCATTTTCGCCCGCTCAAGTATGTCCACCTCAGTCGTCTCGAATCCAAAGCCGAGCTGTGTCGCCATCTCGGTGCTCTCTGTCCTCGTCTCGAGCACACGCTCGATTGCAAGCTGTTTGTTATCGAGATACGGTCTCAGATCGAGCCCAAGCATCTCTGCCTGCACGAGGATGTCTTCAGGCAACTCTTCTGTTGCGATGTCCATGCACCTCCTGCCGTCCATGCAAGATTTGTAGAGGAAGTGAATCCCAAAAATCGTCTTTCCAGCATCCGGTGCGCCGGTTACCAGTATCGCCTTGCCCTTCGGGTAGCCGCCACTCAGTTTCACGTCCAGTTCATCGATTCCTGTTGGTACGCGCTCCATATTCGCTCCTGCCATCTCTAATGGTGTTTGAAGACTCGTAATAATATTTCAAACGAGGTTATATAAATGTATTTCGCGTTCTTCCCCGGATGCCCTGCAACGGCACAATCGAAAACTCCAGCGAAACAATCGGATTTTTAGACAGTACCCTCGATCATATTCTTTTTTCATTATTCTTTTTTTCGTCCTTCTCCGCGGGCTCTCGCACCCTATGCGGTTAACTTCCCTGTTTGGTTCCGGTCCAGGTAGTGCCCGCATAACGAAGTCTCATGATAGTTCCATGAGCGTAATCGAGTCTTCATTAGTTTGCGATTGAAATACACCGTAACCGAAACCAGCTCCGGATATAGGCAGAATCAAGAGTGTCAGCGTTATGGCGCGACCGCTGACCTCACGCAGTCCTCGATGCTTCCGAGCACGGCATCTGACCCGCACATCTGCGGAACGTAAGCGAGCGCCTTTCCGGAAGAGACCATCATGCAACGGAAGCGTTCGCAGAGCGGCGAGACCACCATGCATGTGTCGCATATCACCTTTGCACCGCTCGATTCGATCCCTGCCACGAGGTCTGGGTGCCGATCCCGCATTATCCCTGATGTGAAGATCCAGAACTCCTTCGTCACGGTCTTGCCAGCAAGCAGATCCCGTAGTCTCGCAAGAACGGCAGCCGAACAGTGTGGACAGCCGATCGCGATGAGGTCGGGATCGCACTGGTGCGTCTGGTACACCTCCTTGATCTCGGCATGTTCGATGGTGATCCGCTCCACGATATCCCGCGTATCCTGATCCAGATGCGGACGTGGCAGTGTAGGCGGCAAAGGCGCCGTGCCCGCGATGTAGTGGAGCGCAACAGCGCCTGATGCAGCCATCGCCGCACCAAGGGCTTTCCGTTCATCGTTTGTGGGCACGGACTCAAGCGAAAAGATCGGGACCCCTGATCCCGCGATTGCGCCTGCGATGTAGCCGAATGCGCCATAATCCGCGCCGCTGAGTCTCCCCTCGACACGGATTGCGATGGACGGCAGCCGGTTACGATCGAGGTGGTAGCCGTAGTTCGGTGTCGTCCCGATCAATGCCGCGGCAAGCGCAGAGGGACCGCCTTCCCGGTTTGTCCGTGCTCCGATGACTGAGTTTGCGTAAGCCACAGCAGACGACTCGCTCCATGCAAGATGATCTCCGGGCTTGGCGAGATCTGTCCGTATCTCGTAAGGCGTGCAGGTGCACCACGGAAGGATGCCCAAGCTCTCGTAAGCGCGGATAACCTCATCCTGTTTTGCGGCGAACTCCTCTGATATCGATAGTTCCCTCCACCGCACACGGTCAAGCCCTGCCGGATTGAGTACCGATGGAACCTTGACCTTGCCGCTGAGGCCGGATATCCATTCAAGCCCGGCTTCGCCTATGTTCTTGTAGGACACTCCCGCGATCTGGGTGCTCTTCACGGGTATCAGCCGGTCGACATCGTAGATATCGCCAAGCGCTGCGAGTATCTCCATCGCCTTCTGCAGGACATAGCCCTGCTCGCCGTTTAAGATGCGTTCTTCAGACGGTGTGAGGTGCATGATCGCTATTAAGTCAGCGTTATCTGGTAAAATAGATTTCTGCCCGACCGGAACTGACGAACAGGTGGACGCGACACGAGATGAAGGTCACACATACCCGTACTCCAGATACGTGAGATCCAGTTCCCGCTTTAACCCTGCGAGGAACAACTCATAAGTTTCATGCGAAAAATCGAGCCATCCGGAGTTCTGGGAGATCATAGCCTCAAACTCCTTTTCGGACTCGGTTTCCCCTTTGACGCCGAGATCTTTTACATCATCCCAGTATTTTTCGAGATATTCGAAGAGCGAGGTCTCTGCAAAGGACTTTGGCACAACAGGCGAATATGTCGCAATCTCGTCCATCAACTCATGCTCTCTTAAGTGCTCTTCTTCTGTGATCCCTGACTGCTCCATCGCCTGCTCCATCGCCTTCTCATCGATCGCGCGTTTCTCACCGGGCGCAAGGAACAGATGCCCATAACGCTCCACGTGTTCTGTATACATCGCGTTCTGGATCAGTTCGTGTTCGAGCACAAAGTGGAGCATACTGTCAGTTGCTTGCTCGATGTAGGGCTGGCTGATTACGATTATTGAGAACCATCCGACTTTGAAGAAGAATCGCCTGTTCATAGCGATTGTGTAATCGAGAACGCTCGGGCGCTGCATGAATATCGACGGCGAGAATGCAACTGCATTCGACGATAGCATCAGGATGCCCTGCAATCGGTCATCTCCGACCATCCGCCCCATCCGTGCACGGACGTCATCTGAGATGGCATCGTACATCGATGGCGGATCTCTCTCGTACTCCTCGCATCGTTCGAGAAACTCCTTTATCCGGGACGGCTCGAGTTTTCGCATCGAGACTGCGATCTCGGATGTGATCGATACGATCCACTGCTTGTAATTCTGCTCGAAGAGTTCTCTCTCGTTCATCGACATCTATTGCGGGTATGGTGCGGGGTGGGTAATGAAGATAACGCAGGTTTACATCTACTCGATGTTGCGATGCTCAGCAGCGCGATCTGACTATCGCTCGTCCTGTCTATCCCGAACCGCAACTTCGGCGGCATCAGCGGTGATGTGATCAGGGCTACGAAAGGGAGTTGCGCTGCTGGTGGCTGCGGTGTGGTGATGGTTTTATTTGGGCGCGTCGCCATTCTTGTTTGTATGCAGGACATGGGCGGGAATGAGAAATCCACAGGACTTGCTGGGTGCATACGTGAGCGCATACATACTTGGGAGTTCCACCATCCATGGATTGCACGCCCATGCCGGTATTTCGCCCTTCTGGTGGTTGTTCTGGGTGCTTGCTACTGCGCATTCAATTATTTCGATCTCTACCACACCGACGCCGATAGCGCCAGATACATGCTCAGCGCAATGGTTCAGGCGCAGGCGGCAATCGTCGCAATAGTCATAACGCTGACCCTGATTGCGGTTCAACTCACCGCTTCTGCGTATTCACCGCGGGTGATCCATGTTTTCAGGAATAATCCTGATATGTGGTTGCTTTTGGGATTTTATGGGATATCGATGCTGTATGGGCTTGTTGTGTTGAAGATGGTGGTGGGTGGGGCGGGAGAGACTGTGAGTCAGGATGTTTTCTGGTGTCTTGGATTTGTTCCCATGTCTTTCGAATATTGTGTTTCATTAGCGTACTGGCTTGAGGTGTTTACGTTTGTTGCGTTATTTCCGTATTTGTTGAATATTATCGACCTTTTGAAATCAGAAAATATCATAAAGAAATTATCAGAGAGAATAAACAGAGAAAACGTTTTAAAATTCATCAGACCCGAAGAAAAACATAATGGGAACCGAACAAAGCCCACAAAAGACGATCCCGTGCAGCCAATCGTGGCTATAATTCACGATTCGGTCATGAAATATGATATTGCGACAACAGGATATGGATTAAAAGCGATAACAGACAAAGCAATTGAAGTTGTTCATTCAGACCACGAGATAGAGACTTCACGACACTTTTGCACTCATCTCGAACGAATTGGAAAGTTGGCTGTGAGCAGAGAAGATGGCGAATCTGTCAGAAAAGTCATTGGACACTTGGAATTTTTTGGGGAATTGACTGCGGAAAAAGGACTTGGAGATGCGGCATGGATAGCAGCACAAAAACTTAAATCTGTCGGTATAGTTGCCGCAAAAAAAGAACTCGAAGATGCAGCGTGGGCAGCGGCAGAATCTCTTGGAAGTGTTGGAACAATCGCTGCTACAGAAAAAGGACTTGATGTGGTGGCATGGTATATAGTACAGTATATTGAATCTGTCGGCAGAGTTGCTGCAGGACAAGAATTTGATTTCGCGGCAGCGCAAGCAGCAGAGTCTCTTGGACTTGTTGGTGCAGTTGCTGCAGAAAAAGAACTTAAACTTGCAGCAGAGCAAGCAGCACGGTCGCTCGGGTGTGTTGGCAGAGTTGCTGCAGAAAAAGAACTTAAACTTGCAGCAGAGCAAGCAGCAGAGTCTCTTGGACTTGTTGGTGCAGTTGCTACAGAAAAAGGACTTGAAACTGCAACATCACAAGCAGCACGGTCCCTTGTAGATGTTGGAATGTCTGCCACAAGATCTGGACTCGAAGATGCGAGATTACAAGCGGCACAATCTCTGGCAGAGTTAACAATTCCAAGCGAAGAAATCACTAAAAACGCGATTCAAAACTACGAATCGCAATTAGAAGAACAAGATCGCGACTCCTTCCAAAAATTCATGTTGGTGTACAAACAAGAACTCGAAAAACTACATGGCTTGGTATGAAAAAATCTTAAAACTACGAGCGCTCTCTGATATCAGAATCTCATATTTCATCGAGACTCACGAATTCTTCTTCCCGAAGGATTTTTCGCTGCCGTTCTATAAACGCCTCGTCGTAGTCAGAGCGCTCCAACCACATATCGAGCGCATCAGTCACTGCTTTGCCGAGATCGATGTTTAAATCACTGCGTCGGTCTCGAAACGTACGATAAATACTTTCATCTACGTCCTGAACCAATTGCGCTGGCATAATTGTATAATCGTTGATGAAACCAGTTATAGTTTTTGGTGCATTGAGCCTGTTAGGCATTGCACGAATGAACAAATCCCCTTGCCTATCTGCCCCACATTCACGGAGACCTGCCTCCGGGATTTGCCGACGCATTCGAAACCACACCCTCCCGCATCACATTCTGCATTCGCAGCCCCGCTCTCTTAAGATTCGGACCTGTTCCTCGTAAGAAGCAACGAATTCGGTCTGCTCGGTGTTGCGATGCTCAGCAGCGCGATCGGATATCGCTTGTAGTTCTATCTCGAACTGCAACTTCGGCGGCGATGTGATCGGGCTACGGAGGGGATTACAAGGACTGGCGCGCTGCTGGTGGTTGCGGCGATGCGAGCGATTGAGAGCCGAGTACGGAGTGTGACAACATAGGGGGGCCGGATTTTCTTATCCTTGAAAAACAGACCCCTACCCAACCATCCCTACCATCTCCGCAACAGAGACGTTCTGCCGTATCTCCTGTTCTTTCCACAGTTTCCTGAAGAAATAGAGATATTCGTACAACTCCGGCACGTCCCTCGCAAATATAATTTCGTGGTTTGAAATCACCTCCATCTTCATATAAAGCGGCAATTCCTCAAACGTATACACATCATACCTTTTTGAATGTACATCGACATGTCGATAGATTTCTGATAGCACAACAGATGGCTTCGATTCGGGTGATACGACACAGATGTCATAGTCACCCCTCGTGATATCGCCGCTCACCCGTGATCCGAATAGCAACACCCCGATCACGCGTGGGTCATCCTTGAGAAAGGAGAAATCACCCTTTAACGTCTTCAGATCAATTCTTTCAGCCATTGCCTCATCCGTTCGATATATGCTTCAAAGAGTGGGAAGAGCGACTTCATCGATTCCAGTGCCACGGTTTCGTTGATGCCGTTGTATCCGTGAACAAGGCGGTTTCGCAGTCCATTCGCTTCTTCCAGCGCATATTTTATTCTTTCATCGATGATCCCGGACTTGTACGCCCGGTCGATGTTGGTGTAATCATCCATCGGCAGTTTTTCCGAATCTTTCAGGTGCATTGCAAGCACATCCATGCTCGCCTCCACAATCTCCTGCATCGCCTTGTAGACTGCAAGACGGGAACGTTTATCTGTGGTGAAATCGTCTTCCCATGACTGGATATCCCCTATGCGCTCCTCGATCAACTGGATCTTGCTCACATACCGCGCTATTCGCTTTTCGTTCATTGTGTTCCTCGATCTAACTTTGGTGGATTTTGAGTCTAACCTCAACGCTCCACACCATGTTTTTATTCACCGATTTTACGCCAGTAATGCAATAATGTGTTCATTAAAAACCAATATCCGACTATAAATAACATGGCGCCCATAGCAAGCATAAACATCGCTGACGTGGAAATTATTTCTGCCATGATCTCAGTTACTCCGGGTCTGGTTAGATGAACGAGCCCGATAAGCAGAATAAAACAAAAAGCAGATGTTAAGAAAACAATACTTAAGAAAAACAGTTCTTTCACCTCTTTTGATGGATTTTTATCCTTAAATATACCTCCAAGCATCGTAAATCCGCTCAACGTAATAGCGGTTCCAATAAGAAAATAAATGGGCTGAAAATCAGATCTTAAACCATCAGCTGAGAACGGTACCAGACCAGCAGCGGCAAGCCCGACGAATAAAAAAATGATTCCGTATAAAACGCGCCCAGGTAATACATGTAAGAATTCTTTTAGTTCTTCTAAATGCTGCGAAACGTATTGTCTGAACGTCATGTACAATATATCTTCTTTTTTCTTGGTCATAAGGTTACGGTTTCACATTGCGTGGTGTTGACCGCTCCAACAAACCGCATAGCCCAATATTACACTTTCAGCTCCAAAGTAGCCACCATCACACCCTGCATTCGCACCCCCTATTTCTCAAGATTCGGATCTGTTCCTCGTAAGAAGCAACGAATTCGGTCTGTACGGATTCTCCGGTCGCAAGTTCCGCATCCATGGGCGTATGATGCTTGTACCCCCTCGCTGCCATCTCTGTAACCAGTTCTTCATGCCGGAGGTACAGCGCCTTGAGCCGCCCCTTCCACCGCAGGATCTCAGGATGGTTCGAATACGCTTTCTTATCGTTGGTTATTATCGACCACACGGCATGGATTTCCCTGTGCTCGCCGAGCAGATGATTGCGGCACATCCGATCAGGAGGCACGTCCCAGATCCTCATACAGAGACCCCCTGACCGATTTTCCGGTATTTAAAACGACTATTCGTGATTACCAGCACCTCTTCATCCCTTGTACTCCCCTCCGACCACCTCGCGTATCCGGTCCGCGGTCTTCGGTCCGACCAGTTCCACCGTCATCAGTTCCTCGCGGTTCGCACTCATCACCGCGGCAACCGTTCCGAAGTGCTTGAGCAGATTCTTCGCAACGACAGGACCGATCTCAGGCATTGCTGATACGACATACTCCTGCTGCTGCGGAAGCATCATCGCAGACCGTGTGCCGTGCATCGCAACCTCCCGCCCGTGATCTTGCTGCTCTCTTCTCGCAATCGCTGCGAGCATCAGCGCGGTATCCTCAGCGTCCTTGCTCATGAGGATCGGCACGCCAAAATCGATCGCTATAGCCGTGAGTGCGCCGCGTACCGCATTCGGATGGATCTGTCTCTGCCCGTAAAGGTCGTTCCCCTCGATGATCAGCACAGGTTTGTCAAACGTCCGTGCAAGATCCGAGATCTGCCCGAACAACTCACGCCGTCCGCTGATCAGCGAACTGATAAAATCGCTTGTCGTCTTTCGCTCGACACAGACACGATCGCTCAGGAGGTAGTCCCCGATCTCAAGCGTCCGCATGACCACCTCGACCCCTGCGGTCTCAAGGATCTGCGATACGCCAGACCTGATCTCCCTGTGGTCGATGTATGCGACCAGACCCTCCTCTGAAAACTCTTCCAGCTGCTTCTGCTCGATTGCGGGCTCCCGGATCGGTCTCGGAACCGACATCGAGACCGACTTCGACCGCGATCCGCTCATATTCGCGATCGTTGCGAGCATCTTCGCCTCTTTACGTGCGCTGATCCAGTATGCCGCCTCATCCCGCGATCCTTTCGCAATCAAAACAACGATCTTGCCTGTGCGCTTCCTGCCGGTCCTCCCTTTCCGCTGGATCGTGCGTATCTCTGACGGAACCGGCTCATAGAAGAGGACAAGGTCTGTCGATGGGATATCAAGCCCTTCCTCTGCAACCGATGTCGCCACGAGTGTGTTGTACTCTCCTGACCTGAATTTGCTGATGATCTCGGTCTGCTGCTTCTGGGTCAAGCCCTTATCCTTGTATTTGCTTGCCTGCCCGACGAACCTGACCGCAGAAACCCCGTCCACATCAGAAAGTGCCTTTGTCACCATCTCCGCGCTGTCACGGAAGTTTGTGAAGACGATCACCCTCGAATCAAGGTTGCCTCGCAGTTGATCAGCAACGATCCTCCGAACCGCATCCAGTTTCGGATGCTCTTCGCTACACGAGTCAAGCATCGCAATCGCGGAGCGCATATCAGGATCCATGGCAAGACGCTTTGATGCCTTGCTCCCGCTTCCGGATCGCGCCTCCGCATTCAGGCGGTCGAAGTATCGTCGAAGCGCCTCCACCCCTTGCGTCTCCCCGAGTTCGATCGCATGGCTGATCTTAAAGATCTCGGCAAGAACCGAGATTGCGGAGAATAAATCCCTGTCGCCCCCTTCGGCAACCTGTGCATGGAGTTTGCTCTGCAGGTCGAGTAGTTCCCGCTTCGATGAATCCGGCGAGACATAAAAGCCAAGATCCTTCAGTTTTGAGGACCGATCCACAAGCACTTTCTCAAGCACCTGTTTTAACTCCTTAATCTCGGAAGGTATATCGACACGCACCCACTCGATATCCCGGTCATGCAGGTACGGGATCACATCGGAATCGGTCTCGCTTTTTACCTCCACGCACTCGATATGGAGGTTCTCGCATACATCAGCGATCGTCTCGGGATTGCTTCCCGGACTTGCGGTTATGCCAAGAACGAGCCGTGACTTAGCATCTGCTCCCGCTCCCGCATCGACATCCGCCCCGGCACCCGCACCGAGATCCTCGAAATACCGCTTCGCAATGTAGACGTAAGCGTATCTGCCGACTGCACGGTGCGCCTCATCGAATGTGATATGCACCACGTCACGAAGATCGATGCGCCTTGCACGGAGATCGTTCTCGATGACCTGCGGCGTAGAGACGATGACCTGCGAGTCTTTCCAGAGTTCTGCCCGCTTTTCAGGCGGGATGCTTCCTGTAAACGTTGCAACCGTGCAGCCGGGAAGTGACTGCCTGAAAAAATCGGAATGCTGCTCCACAAGCGGCTTTGTCGGCGAAAGGACCAGTACCTTGCCACCGAGATCGTTCAGCCGTGCTGCGATCACCATGAGCGCAACGATCGTCTTTCCAAGCCCTGTCGGCAGCACAGCCAGGCACGAACTTCTGAGCGCAGACGAAGCGACAGAGAGCTGGTACAGCCGCTGCTCGATCATATCCTTCTGGATCAGCGGATGCGAGATGTACCTGCTCATAGTAATAACGTTGTAATCCCTCGCTTATAGATATGCGGCAGAAGACCCCACTACTTGCAGCGGGAGGAAGTCACGCCACCCAACCTCTGAAAGAAAACTTAAATATCAGTACTGAAATACTAATGTGTTTTCTTGACTATGCTTGAGCGAACATTTATATGACGAATGATGAAGAGTTCTACAATGAGTGATGAAACGAACGATGACCTGCTCGGCGGAATTGAGGTCGAGTCCACAAAGGATCTTGAGGTTCCACCGCTCTTGATCGATCAGGTGATCGGGCAGGAACAGGCAAGCGAGATTATCAAGAAGGCAGCGCAGCAGCGAAGGCATGTGATGCTGATCGGGACTCCCGGCACTGGTAAGTCTATGCTTGCTCAGGCGATGGCTGAACTTCTCCCAAAAGAGGAATTAAAGGACATACTCATTTATCACAATCCGGAAGATGCGAACAACCCATGAATTCGAGAGGTAAGGGCTGGGAAAGGAATACAGATAATCAACTCCCATAAAGTGGAAGCTAATCGGAAAGCACAGTTAAAAAATACAATCCTGATGATCGTCGGATTTGCAATCCTTATTTATGCTGCATCTCTCGGCGGTATGGCTCTGTTATGGGGGATTCTCGCTGTTCTGTTGATTATGGTCATCGGCAGACAGTTTGTGCAGGGCGATAAAGCACTCATACCAAAACTGATCGTGAACAATGCAAATAAGGACACGGCACCGTTCTTGGACGCTACCGGCGCACATTCAGGCGCACTTCTCGGCGATGTCCGGCACGACCCATTCCAGTCAGGCGGACTCGAGACGCCGTCCCATGACCGGGTGGAATCCGGCGACATACACAAGGCGCACAAAGGAGTTCTCTTCATCGATGAGATCAATATCCTGCGCCCCGAATCCCAGCAGAGTCTACTCACAGCACTGCAGGAGAAGGAGTATGCAATCACAGGACAGTCCGAATGCAGTTCAGGTGCACTCGTCAAGACGCATCCGGTGCCATGCAACTTTATCATGATTGCGGCAGGGAATCTGGATGCCATGGAGGGTATGCATCCTGCACTTCGCTCCCGGATCAAGGGATACGGCTATGAGATTTATATGCGTGATTCGATGGACGATACTCCGGAAAACCGGAGGAAGATCGTTCGATTCGTTGCACAGGAGGTTGAGAAGGACGGAAAGATTCCTCATTTTGATAAGAGTGCTGTGCAAGAGATTTTGCGGGAGGCAAGGAGGCGTGCCGGAAGAAAAGGTCATCTTACGCTGAAATTACGCGATCTCGGCGGTCTTATCAGGGTGGCAGGCGATGTCGCCCATGCAGCGGGAGCGCAAGAGGTGACCGCATCACATGTTCTCACTGCAAAGCAGATGTCAAGATCGGTTGAACAGCAGCTTGCAGACCAGTATCTGGAGCAGCGCATGGACTACAGGATGTACCACAAGAAGGGCGCAGAGATCGGCAGGGTAAACGGGCTTGCCATCATGGGCGGCGATTCAGGGATCGTTCTCCCGATCATGGCAGAGGTGACACCAGCGCTATCCAAACATGAAGGCAAGTTGATCGCAACAGGAATGCTCAAGGATATCGCAAAAGAAGCCGTCCAGAACGTGTCAGCACTCATCAAAAAGATTACAGGTAGAGATACCGCGAACATGGACATCCATGTCCAGTTCATCGGCACTTACGAGGGCGTGGAGGGCGATAGCGCATCAATCTCCATTGCAACCGCGGTGATATCGGCATTCGAGGGCATCCCGATCGACCAGTCCGTCGCAATGACCGGCTCGCTCTCTGTGCGGGGTGACGTGCTGCCGGTTGGAGGCGTAACATATAAGATCGAGGCTGCGGCGCAGACTGGCATCAAGACAGTGATCATACCGAAAGCGAACGAGGACGATGTCCTGATCGAGGAGCGGTATCGTGATATGATAACGATCGTGCCAGTCTCAAAGATCACTGAGGTGCTCGAGTTGAGTCTTGTTGGAAAGGAGAAGGACGGCTTACTTGAGACGATCAAGCGGTTCTCGAAGAGGGTTAGCATCCCGATCCCTGATATCAACCTGCCAGGCCCCTCTTATGGCGCTGGCGCTTCGCGATGAACAGGGCAGCAGCTTAGCACATACAGGTTATTCGATGTGAGATAATGGGGCGACTATCGGTAAACGAGCGGGAGAAACTGTTGCACGGGTTGCACGGATACCTGGCGTGGGTTGGTGCTGAGATCCCGGACGTATTTGAGATCGATGGAACCGAGATTCCGCTTCATGAATTGGTCTGGCGGCTCATCAACAAGAAAGAACTGACAGAGTCGGAGACTGCCGGGATCGAGTCGCTGATCCGTGCCCTTGAGGAGAAGGAGACATGCGACGAAACCGCTCTTGCGAGGGAAACTATCACGAGAGAAGAGGCGGAATGCCTGTACAAAGAAGCATCCGGTCTTTTGCGTGCGATCATAGATCTGAAAGGGATCGAGAACGGAGCACATCCGGATAAGGATGTCCGCAGGAAGATACTGCAGAAGAAGATCAGTGACGCCCGGGGTCTGCTCAAGTTCGTGGATGACGTGGTGTAAGGGGATGTTTTCGATGGCAGAGGGGGTCTCGTATCTTGTATGTGCTTGAGTTGCTCCTGATGTTTGGTTTGGGGCTCGCAAGTGCTCGCGATTAGGAAATAACCCGAAAACCATCCCTACACCGCTACATGCATCCGCGTCTCTTCCTGCCCACGCCACTCCCTGTTCGTCGCAGTCCTGATCAGGATCTTGTGCGCAGCAACCTCAGACTTCCTTTTCGCATCGAACGCATCAGCGCCCATGGCAAGCGCAATCCCCATCCGCTCCTCAACGATCCATCCGCTGTGATACGCAAGCGGCTTTCCGAAGAGCTGGATGTTTGCGCCCGGCACAGACATCGCATCGAAGAGACCTTTGTACATCGGATCGAACCCCTGGGCTGGCGAGATGATCACGTGGGATGCCGCGGGCATCAGCGGATCGAAGAGCCGATAACCATTCTCGATCCTTGCTGGAACCGGAAGCCCTGTGATCGCACGAATATGCAAGCCGCCCTCATTAAAGCCCTGCGGATGCGAGATATACGTAACCATGCCCGTATCGTGCGGACGGGGCGCACATTCGTTGCCATAGACCTCGACTTTGCCATCCCTGACACGGACGAAGAGTTCGCATCCGAAGACGCCGACTCCACCCAGTTCGTCTGTGATCCGGCGTGCAGCATCATAAATCTTCCTTTCCGCCTCTTTCGCAAGCTCGGGGTCTTTTTCGACAGACTTTCCGATATCATCCACGTCGTACGGAAGATACTCCTCGATATTCGGACTCTGCCACGATGAGTGGTAATCGCCATCGATCTGGTAGTGCCCGACCGGCTTTGGGAATGTGGTGACGATGTTGCCGTCCTCATCCAGATGCCTCATAGCAAGTTCTGTGACCTCAGTATTAAACGGGATGTACTCCTCGATGATCGCACGTTCGCCTGATCCGCGGGTCTCGTATCTGGCAGCGTCCATCGCTGCTTCGATGTCATCGCGGCTCTCGATGAAGTATGAGCCCTTGCCGCTGCTCGACATGATCGCCTTTGAGAAGCACGGATACCCGATCTTCTCGACAGCGTCTGTAAACTCAGAGAGATCGTCTGTGCGGGTGTACGCGTACGCGCCTGTTTTAACGCCCGATTTCACGATTAACTCCCTGATGCGCTCCCGGTTCATCGCCGCATGAGTTGCCGCTGCGTTCGGCGTTACCAGATACCCGTTTTCCTCGAACTCGAAGAGAACATCGAGGTCGATCGCCTCGATCTCAGGTATGATGATATCAGGTAGTTCCCGATCCACGATCGAACGCATCGCATTCGCATCCATCATGTTGACGGTGTACGACTTGTGCGCGACCTGCTGTGCTGGCGCCCGTTCGTATCGATCCACAGCGATTACCTCCATGCCGAGGCGCTGGGCTTCTATCGCGATCTCTTTTCCGAGTTCGCCCGCGCCGAAGAGGAGGAGTTTGAGCGACCTCTCTTCGAGCGGGACTGCGAGAATCTCGAGTTGTTTCATGGTATCCTACTCCTGTACGGTGTTATGTGCGGCAAGGTATTTATCAGTATTTAAGATGTGATTCATGTTACGGCTATCGATTTGTCTGGTTCTTAAGGGGTGGCGTCTTTATCAGGGCAGTTGATCCGGAATCTGGACTTTCTGATTTTCCACGTTCCCGCGATCCCAACGCGCAAGCGTTGATGCGAAGCATCCACAAAGTCGCCATCCACGCATTCCAGAGCAGGATTGCCCCGAATGGAAGGATAGCCGATGAGGCAATCTGTGATGCGACTTCTTTCACACACAAATTCCACGAATGAGGGGATTACGGATGACATTACAGAAACTTTTCGGAAACACGGTATAAAGGGATATGCGAGCGGGAGTGTGGGGTTTGAGGGGGGTATAGTGTGGAGTTAGTGGTGAAAAAAGAGTTTTTTTCAAAAACCCGCTCGCATATATGTCATATTGCATTGTGCTATTATTTAAACCTTATGGGTTCAACAGGATCTCTACAATAATCCTGACATATTCACATCCAACGTTGCCATACGCAGACCTACTACCCATCAGACCATAGTCGTAGTCAAAACTGAAACAATCGAAAGTGGAGAACTTGTAAGAAGGATATGCGAGCGGGAGTGTGGAGGTTGAGGGGTGTGTGGTTAGTAATTAAAAGAGTTTTTTTCAAAACCCCGCTCGCATATATGTTATATTGTATTGTGATATTATTTAAACCTTGCGGTTCAACAGGATATTCACTATAATCCTGACATATTCACAGCCAACATTGCCATACACAGACCTGCCACCAACTAGACTGTAGTCGTAGTCAAAACTGAATAACTTGTGAGGGGGATATGCGAGCGGGAGTGTGGGAAGTGGGGAGTGGGGGTTAGTGTGGTTAAAAAGAGTTTTTAGAAACCCGCTCGCATGGTACACCACTACTACGTACTACTATATAAACCTTGCGGCGCGGTGGGGCGGTCATGCCATGCCACTTTGCGCGAACCTCTATAATAGGGGGCGGATGGATCACCGCTTCACCGCAAGCGCATGCAACGGAAAGAGAGTGAGCGCGCCCACAGCGACTCCGGCGACTCCGAAGAGTGTTACATAATCGGCATACAAGAGAATTCCTGCCGCAAATACCGGAAGTGTAGCAAATCCGGCATAAGTGCATGTATTGAAGACCCCCATCGCCATGCCCCGATCAGAACCGAGAGATGCAACCCCTGCGACAAGCCCGACCATCGCAAACCCGGATCCGGCACCCATGATGGTAAGCCCGATCGGATGGCATATGGTCGCCACGATGCCGATTCCGGTTATCAGCGCACCTGCCCTGATCAGCCAGCGTTCAGTGGCACGCGCACGACCGGCGATGAGCGAGGTTACCATCGCTCCAAAATAGACGCCGGAAAGTGCAAGTCCCAGAGGAGACGGCGTTAAATCCGTGAAAGATGGGAAATAAGCAACAAGAACCCCTGTCGCACCAAATAAGACGAAGGCGATCACCCATATCTGTAGATACCGCGCATCGGAAAGGATCGCAAATATACCTGAAATCCTCTGCGGTGCAGGCGGGATATCGGGATCATCGGGCTCCTGTTTCAGTGAAATCGCAAGCACCAGTGCAGGGATAGCGAGCAAGGCAAATACCAGTATCCCACCTTTCGGATGGTAATACTTAAGTGCGGCAGCGGCTGCAACACCGAGAGCAAGCCCGATATTGATCAGAAAAGTAAACTCTCCTATGTACTGCCTTCGATTCTTAAATTTCGCAATCATCGAGAACGCTGCCGGAAAGAAAGCCCCGCAGGCGCACCCTTCGACAAAACGCGCAGACACGAGGATCCGGGGGGAGTCTGATAAGAGGATCAGGAATCCGGATATGATTGTCAGAACGATACTGAGCAGGATGAACCGCGGATTTCCGTACCGGTCCGCAAGCATCCCGAGTGGGATCATTGAGACGAGTGCGCCTGCAAAGTACGCGGAGAAGATCATGCTCTGCACAAACGTTTCATCAGAGAGATCCGGGAGAATCGGCACGACCGCATCCGAGAGCCCCATGATCACAAAGACCGAGAGATAGAGACATGCACGTATCCGGTTCATGATTCAGATATCGGGATCGGATGGTTGTAAAGTTGTTGGGCAGAAACTCTTGGCCGTTTCAACCGGTAACTGATTCGCACGACTGAAAACAAAAAAGGATGGGTTTGGACACCCATCACTCAGGAAGCGGGGGAGATCCGGGTCCGCCAGACGCCACGTCAGGCATCTCATCAGGCATCTCGCCACCCATTTCGCCAAGCGCCGTGAGATTAACCATCTTCGAGTCGGCAGGGAGGTCAAACGTATCGTCCGGGTTATTTGTGTCCACATCAAACTCGGTGACCTCGTAGCGCACGCTCTCGGATTTGCCCTCGTATGTACATGCCCAGTCGAGCAGCAGCGTGAACCCGGTCTGCTTGTCCACGATCAGGTCAGCTCTTTCCGTGTCGATATCTTCGCGGCTAAGTGTTCCGGCAAGTTGCCACACCTTGCCATAGTCCAGTTTGACGGCTTTACGACCTAGATACGTTGCGTCGCTGTCCGTGATCCAGCTATCATCCCATGCAGAATCGTCGCTATAGCAACCATACGCCGCCCAGGACGAGTTCATATATCCAATGTTATCATCGGAACATTCTCCGGTTTTGATCGCTGTGCCGCTCTCCTCATCTATAATATACATCCCGTCCGCGTTCTGCAAAATGGTCACAGAATCCGCGCCCTGGTTACTGCTGATCACCGACTTGAAGAACCAGACGTCTCCGGATTTCTTGCGCCATTCCTCGAATACGGTAGTATCACCGTCATCGGCGGATACGGTCGCTATGTAGTGCAGGGAAGTAACATCGATC
>JAUVWP010000170.1 GCA_030604085.1 Methanosarcinales archaeon
GTTTTCCTGATCTGCTCTATGATCTCATCCAGGAACCAGTCAGGATCGTCCATCTTCGTCTTTGATAGCTCGCTTCCGGGTGCGATGCTCATGGCAATCAGATGCCGATTGTGATCGATTCCCCGCGGCACGATGACTGCACTATCACTGGAAAGCGCGGCAAGGGTAACAAGGGTTTCATATTCACGCTTCGCCGCGCGTCTTGCGATGAAGATCCAGTGATTCCGATCCCCTATGTCGCGCTGGCGTGCCACCTGCTTGAAATTTGTGTATCCAGCGCGGTGGAACTTCAGGATGACGGGCTCGCCATCGTATACCCCTTCATACACGACCGACTCCTTGCCAACCCCTATGTTATCCCCGATCGCTGACAAGCCTCGAAGCGTCAGCGCGCCTACTGCGAGCGCATCATACCCGTCGAAGTGGATCCTGTAGCCGTCATAAGGTATCACGGATTTCTTGACGAGATTAAATCCGAGAAGCCGGTCGATGCGATACCTGACCTCCCCAGCAAGCAACTTTGAGAAAGAAGGTAGCATCTCCGACGGAACCCACCGGTGCTGCCTCATGCCGATCTCTATGCCGATGAGAGTGCGGAAATCATTTTTTTCCAGTTTCTTAAAAATTGCGCTGTTAAACATTGCGATAAGCCAGGGTCCGGATTCGAACCGGAATAGAATCGCTCTGCAGGCGATCGCGTTAGCCGCTCCGCCACCCTGGCGTTGTTCTGGTCACTGCTGCCGACCGGCTGGCAGTTTGCGGATCGACTCTTTGGCTTTATGCCATATAAAAGTGATGCCCGCGCTTTAGAAGTATTTATCTACCAGCATCGCCATCATCACTTCTATGGCAGAGGACTCTGAGGTGTGCGTGATTGCAGAGACGCCAAGATCAAAGAATCCGGTGATCGTTGAAGGATTTCCCGGGATCGGGCTTGTAGGAAATATTGCGAGCCAGCAGATCATCGATGAATTGGACATGGCGTATCTGGGTGCGATCAACTCGAAACATTTCCCGCCGGTTGCGATGCTTCTCGAGGGGCGGGTGAGCATGCCTGTGCGGATATACGAAAGCACGGAGAAGGAGATGATCGTGGTGGTCTCGGATATCCCGATTCATCCGAATATCGCTTATATCGTAAGTAAATCGCTTGTCGACTGGGCAACGTCTGTTAATGCTCGTCAAATTGTCTCGATTGCGGGAATGCCGGTCGTAGGTGCGGATCATATCGTCTTTGGCGCAGCAACAACCGAGGAAGGGCTTGAGAGCATCAAGGAAGAGGTCGAGATTTTCCAGATGGGGTCGATCTCAGGAATCGCAGGCAGTATCATGACTGAGTGCTTTACGCGCAACCTCCCTGCGATCAGTCTGCTCGGGAGCACCGCCGATCCGAACCCGAATCCGATTGCCGCCGCTGCTGTGCTCAAGGTTCTGAATAATCTGTACGACCTCTCGATCGATACCGAAAGACTGGTCAAACAGGCGCAGGAGATCGAACTTGAGATGCAGAAACTTGCAGAGACTGTGCGAGAGACTGTTGAACAGGAAGGGCCGCCAAAACCTCTTCCGATGTACGGGTGATCATGATGAGATGTATTGCA
>JAUVWP010000176.1 GCA_030604085.1 Methanosarcinales archaeon
CAGTGAATATCTCGAGTCTGCCGATCCACATGCAGAGAATCAATACCAGTTTTCCGATCGGGTGAACGCCACTAAAATGCGCGACAGGACCGACGATGTTAAATCCGGGCCCCACATTTCCGAGTGTGGTTGCAGCAGCACTCGTTGCGCTGACAGTATCCATGCCAAGGAGACTCAAGATCAGTGAAGCGACTGCGAATATGAATATGTAGAGGATGAAGAACGATAATATCGCCCCCATCACGCCCTGTGGCACCATCTGTTTTCCGAGCCGGATCGGCAGGATCGCTTTCGGATGCAGCGATCTGAACAACTCGCGGTACCCGTATTTGATCAGCAGAAGCAGCCGTACAACCTTCATCCCGCCGGTCGTTGATCCTGCACATCCGCCGACGAACATGAGTAGGAACAGCACCATCCTGGCGGCATCGGGCCATGCATTGAAATCTGTCGTCGTAAATCCTGTGCCGGTATTGATGGCTACCACCTGGAACAATCCGAGCCGGATCGAATCGAATCCATGGGTATTCCACAGCACAAGCACGATCAGCAGCGTTGCGCCGAATACGATGCAAGTATACAGTCTGAACTCGGAATCCCGAAACAGGTGATTTGCCCCACCGCGCAGCACCCAGTAATGAAGCGCAAAGTTAGCGCCCGCAACGAACATGAAGAATATCACGATGTATTCGATCAGGGAACTCTGGAAGAACGCGATACTCTCGGAATGCGGCGAAAATCCGCCTGTCGACATCGTGCTGAAGGTGGTGCAGAGCGCGTCATAGAACGTCATTCCACTGAGCCAGAGTACAAACACCTCGACAGCAGAAAACCCGATATAAACCGACCAGAGGATCTTTGCGGTCTGGCTGAGTCTCGGTCTCAGTTTATCGCCGATGGGATCCGGCACCTCTGCGCGGAAGAGGTCACGTCCTGCAACCGCGAGTTTCGGAAGGATCGCAAGGAAGAGCACGATGATCCCCATGCCGCCGAGCCACTGGGTGAAACTGCGCCAGAATAGCAGACTCTTCGAGTAATCCTCGATAACAGGCAGTATCGTCGAACCCGTGGTGGTGAATCCTGCCATCGACTCAAATAGTGCATCCAGTGGGGAGATGCCGCTTAATATGTATGGCAGCGATCCGAACAGCGCTACCGAGAACCAGCCGATGGCTACGATAGCGAAACTCTCTTTTATTGGGAGATCGTCGATTTCATGCGTTTTCAGTCCGGAAGCGATGCCAACTATAAACGTTATGACCGCGGAGATCAGGAAGGGGTTATAATTCTCGTTATACCAGAGCGCGACCACAAGCGGAACCAGCATCACCATCCCGAGAAATCTCAGTACCGCGCCTATGAGATTGATGATGGTATTATAATTCATGTTCGATCAGTTTCACTTACCCCGTACCG
>JAUVWP010000104.1 GCA_030604085.1 Methanosarcinales archaeon
ACGACCTGCCCTGATCTCTCAAGTTCATACGCACCGGGTGTCGCCGAGACAAAGATGACGTTTTGCATGTACCCTGTAAACTCATCAAACCGCAGGGGGCGGTTGTCGAGCGCGGACGGAAGCCGAAACCCGTAATCGACAAGCGTCTTCTTCCGGGAATAGTCGCCCTTGTACATCCCGTGAATCTGCGGGATCATCTGGTGGCTCTCATCGATCATCATCAGGAAACCCTCCGGAAAGTAATCGAGCAAGCAGTACGGCTTATCTCCAGCTTCTCTCCTGTCGAAGTGGCGCGAGTAGTTCTCGATCCCCTTGCACGATCCGGTCTCCTCGATCATCTCTATGTCATAGAGGGTCCGCTGCTTGAGCCGGTGCGATTCAAACATCCCCATCGACGGCAGCACGGAATCGAGTTCCTCAAGGATGGATGCTATCGCCCGCGCTTTCTCTTCTTCAGGTATGACGAAGTGCCGCGCAGGATAGACATGGAAGTAGTCCATCTCCTCGATCTTCCTGCCTGTTATCTTCTCTATCTCCGTGATCCGGTCGATCTCGTCCCCGAACATCTCGATTCTGACGATGTTATTAAAGTACATCGGGATGATGTCGATCGTGTTCCCTTTCACCCTGAACCGACCAGGCGCAAGTTCGGTGTCGTTTCTCTCAAACTGGATATCGATCAGTTGTGAGAGGATATCGTTTCTGCAAATCCTGTCGCGCACGTTTAGTTCAAGCCCCATCTTCTGGAAGTTCTCAGGATTTCCAAGACCGTAGATGCAGGAGACCGAAGCGACGACGATCACATCGTCCCGTGAGAGCAGGGACGCGGTGGTGGACAGGCGCATCTGCTCGATTTTGGGGTTTATCTGGGCGTCCTTCTCGATGTACTGGTCTTTTTTTGGGATGTAGGATTCGGGCTGGTAATAATCGTAATACGAGACGAAATATTCAACCCTGTTTTCAGGGAAGAACTCCTTAAACTCGTTGTAGAGTTGGGCGGCAAGCGTCTTGTTGTGGGCGATGACGAGGGTTGGCTTCTGGATTTTGTCGATGACGTTTGCAATCGTAAACGTCTTTCCCGAACCAGTGACGCCAAGGAGTGTCTGGAACTGGCTGCCGTTTTTGAGTCCCAAAACGAGGCTCTCGATTGCATCGGGCTGCGAGCCCATGGGCGCGAAATCGGAGACGAGATGGAAATCTGGCATGGCTGCATCTTCCCTGTTGGCTGTTCTTCGGCTGTAGCTTTCCTTGATTCTCCACGACTCTTAAATGAATCTTTCCCGCCCCCCTCCATCCCACGAACTCCTGCGATAGATCACAAAGGTAAAATACTGCTGCGGACATAGTGATGTTGAAGATGTCAAAGTTGATCGCCACAAAGAAAAGAATTGCAGTGCTCGCAGCGGCAATCATTCTTGTGAGTTCGCTGACAGCATATGCGCTCCTTGCAACGAGCCATACCACTTACAAGACCAAAGATAACTTCTGTACCAAATGTCATACCGACGTGGCTACAAACGTATCTGCTGGCATCCACGATCCTGCAAACTGCATCTGCCACGGATACCTCACCAACAGCACATACGACATAAACCTAAAGCATAACCTTACAAAGGATATCTACTGCACCAACTGCCACAGCGATTCCAACGAAACCGGCGACATACCGATCCAGGTAAGCCCCTACATAAGCGGCAGGAACCAGACCGCGCACTATCTGATCAAGGATAACACGACCGCTATCTACGATCATGCAAGAAATTATCTGAGCGGAGGGTGATACGGATGAACAAGATCACACTGCTCACAATCGCAATCGTATCGCTTGCATTATTCGTACTTCCGAACACGATATCGATGTTTGTGGGGCAGCACACGTTCGAAGCGGGTGTGCAGTGCCAGAAGTGCCATGTGGCAGAATATTGCGAACTCGACGAAGCGACCACGATAGATGTTCACAAACGGGCAGCGAATAACGCGAATTACACCACGTTCCTCTCTGTGGGCGGGATCAAATATTATCCATCGAATTCAACGATCTCAACGATCAACAGCAATAAATGGATATGGAACGGGACATGGGATGGTGGAAACGGTACGTGGGAGAACGGCAGCGAACATAAACTGGTTTCTCTCGATTTCAACGGCGACGGCGAGATCGATGGAGCAGAGATATGCCATCTCTGCCACAACGCATCGCTCTTCGGTATCGAGGGAGGACATGCGGTTACTGTGCGGGTCTGCGATGATGACCGCTGTCACGGGAACCGGAACCACTCGTATCTGGGAGATGCGGCAGACCTGTTTGCCAATCCTGCGAACGTCACGTATGTGGTAACCGCAGGATACAATCTCAGCAGGGGAAACGTCCACCAGTCGTTCTATCTCAACCTGTCCAACCAATCATCCACATACCCTGCCGGATATCCGTTCGGACATGCGAGCGGCAATGCTTACGGAATTGCACTATCGAGAGGGCACTGGACATGTATCGCCTGCCACTCCGATGTCGGGACCGATGTGACCTTAAATCCGCATCCGGTGTATAATCACAGCGATGCGGACGCACCGCAGCGGAGATACTGGTAAGACGTCGTAACGAAATAACCCGGGTCACTGGATCACAGGGGAGTTGTTTTTTGTGATGGTGTCAGAGTCGCGATGACTTGATTCAGATTAGTGGAATTCGTTTAAACGTGAGCATTCGTGTTTAAGAATGCTGTTTGGTATAGGACATTTCCAGACCAGAAGGGATGACAAGTCTCCGAAAAGTTCTCACGAGTTTAAGTAACCTTTAAGTGGCTACGTCCCAAACGTCTGTATAGAGGATGAGAGTTGAGTGAATGTGGTGCGTACAATGGTAACAACGTTGGCAACCGGTTTATGTGGCGGCGAAAACGGCGCTCTGGCAGCTAAAGGAGCGGTTTTGCAGGCGAAAGAGAAGTTAGGTAGAGCCCGAGTCGATCTTTCAATCGTATACTCTTCGAGCGAGTATGATTATCAGGAAGTCGTAGATGCGGTAAGAGAAGCCACCGGTAATGCGCCTTTGATCTGAGCCTCATCAGCAGGAGAGTTTACTGAATGTGCGGTTGAGAAGGGAAGCGTAGCTGTGGGCTTGCTATCCTCAGATGACATCAAGGTCTTCACCGCACTTTCCGAAGGCGTAAAGGAAGACCCGGAAGCCGCAATAAAGGAAGTTATAGCAAAGCTGCCTGATAGGGTGAAGGGGTACCCCAACCTGACCGCAATTCTCATTGCCGATGGTTTATCAGGGGTGGGCGAAAGGGTTGCGCTACTGGCGTCGTATCTCTTTGGCAGGGGACTGAAGATCGTCGGGGGCATGGCTGGTGACGATTTCAAGATGGAGAAGACCTTTGTCTTCTCTGACGATGACGTCCGTACCGGTGCAATCGGTGTCTGCCTTCTTGCCTCGAAAATGCCTCTCTTTACCGGCGTAAAACACGGACACACCCCTGTAAGTAGAGAACTGAAAGCAACAAGAACTGAAGGTAATGTGCTTTATGAAATAAATAACATGCCAGCATGGGAGGCATGGAAGGAAGAGACAGCAGAAACTGCAAAAAAAGCGGGTATCGATGTGAGGCAGCTCAAGACGCCTGCGGAGATTGCGCAGTTCTGTGCCAATTCCCAGCTCGGTCTGGCAACCGAGAATGAGGGTGAGTATAAGATAAGATGGCCTGTAAGCGCAAACGAAGACGGCTCTCTCAATTTCGCCTGTGATATCGCGGAGGGTGCAATCTTCCGTATCATGGACGGTAGTAATCTGGAAGACCAGATCAACGCCGCAGAGGGGGCTGCCATGATGGCAAAGCGATCGGCAGAGGATGCAGGGTACTCGGAATTTTCCGGAATCCTTGTCTTTGACTGTGCGCACAGGCAGTTGATACTGGGGGACCGGTTTTCCGAGAGTGTGGATCGCTTCAAGAAGGTCCTGCCAGGCGTTCCCCTGCTTGGCTGGGAGACTTATGGCGAGATCCGTCTGGAACCAAGGCAGTTCAGCGGCTTTCACAATACCACGGCTGTTGTCCTGCTTCTGCCAAAAGGCGGCAATGCGACATGAGGTAAATATCTGCGATGAGGACTGCGAAGAGTGATCTGACCGGGATGTATGCCCAGAGTATCGGCATAGAAGCAGCCAGAGAACTGATCGCTAAAAAGATAGACGCTGCCGCATTGGAAGATAAGGATAGCTACATAGAGGAAGAGATAATCAGGATATGCAACGAACTGTTAAAGGAAGGTGGTTTGACCGGGATCGTTGCGCAGACCTTCCTGATTCAACTGGAGTACAGGAAGTCTGAAGAGCAGAGATTGCTGCTCGACAACATAGATACGCAGATCTGGTATCTGGCAGATATAGAGACGTATGGTGCCGTAAACAAAGCCCATGCAGAGTTCTTTGGGATGGAGAAGGAGGATCTGGAAGGCGGGAATCTCGCCGACGTTCTCAGCAGAGAAGAATCCGAAATCTGTATCGATGGTAACAGGGACGTATTCGAGAAGAAAAAACAGATGCGAATCGAGGAGTGGATCAAGAACGGCAGAGGTGAGCCGCGCTTACTCTCCGTCACAAAGACACCGAAACTTAACGATGATGGCGATGTCGAATATGTGATCTGTGCAGCAGAAGACATTACAAAGCGCAATCTTGCCGAGGAGCAGATCACGCGCTTAAATAGCGTTCTTAGAGCCATAAGGAATGTAAACGAATTGCTCGTGACAGAGAAGGACCGGGGGCAGCTCCTCCGGAAATCCTGCGATGCCCTCATAGACGCACGAGGCTATGATGCTGTATGGCTCAGTTTATTCGAGGATGGTAAGAGATTTGTCGAGGTTGTGGGATCCGGTTTTCCGGAGGATGTCTCGCGCTTTAGCAGACGTATGGTAAGCGGGGATAATCCTCCCTGCATCAGGGACGCGCTCGCCTCGAAAGAGACTGTTTTGATTCTGGATAAATCAAGGGATTGCGAAGACTGTTTCTTTAAAGACGCGTGTCGCGGAAGGGAGGTTACGATCCTACATGTAGAACATGCAGGCAGGTTCTTCGGGCTGCTTGCCGTACTGCTCGCACCGGATGTTGCAGTAGACGATGAGGAGAAGAGTCTTCTTGCAGAGGTGGCTTCCGATATAGCGATCGGTCTCCATGACATAGAGATAATGGGGATTTTACGCGAGAGGGAACAGATCGTTCGGAAGCAGAACGAGATGCTTATGGAACTGGCGAAATGTAAGGAGTTGTACAGTGGCGATCTGGCTGACTCGCTCCAGGTCATCACGGAAGCCACAGCCCACGCGGTCGAGGTCGAGCGGGTAAGTCTGTGGCTATATGAGGCGGGTCACTCAACGATTCGCTGTGTCGATCTGTATACTATGAACACCGATAGCCACTCAGAAGGCATGGTGCTTGCCGCGGTAGACTATCCATCCTATTTCAAGGCACTGGAAGAAGGCGCGTTTATTGCTGCGCATGATGCCCATAATGATCCCCGGACTAAGGAATTTTCCGACTCATATCTTTCCCCGCTCGGCATCACATCGCTGCTGGATGTTCCGATCCGGCTGAAAGGGGAAGTGGTAGGGGTCGTCTGTTACGAGCATGTTGGACCGGCACGCAAGTGGACTATGGAAGAGGAGAATTTTGCCCGCTCACCTGCAGACTATGTCTCGCTGGCGATGGAAGCTGACGAGCGAAGAAGGGCAGAAGAAGCATTGAGACGTGCCACCCTCTCGCTGCAAGAACATGTGTGGCTGCTGAAAGAGTCGAACAAGAGGGCAGAAGAAGCTTCCCGTTTGAGGGAGTACTTCTTAAAAGAGACGTCGCACCGGATCATCACACCTGTGACGATCGTTGGGGGCTATTCAAAATGGTTGCTCAGGTCCAACAATCTTAACAAGGATCAGAAAGAGAAAATCCGGACGATATGTGAGAGAAATGAGGAAGTTCAGACGCTTGTTAGGGATGCGCTTGAGGAAAAGTATTTAGCGGACATAAAATAAGGAGGTGCTTGATAGAATGGACTATAGTATCTTGCTCGTGGATGATGAGGCAGATATTCATGAATTGATGTCCCTGTTTCTGGAGATGGATGAGGGGCACACATTTATCATGGATTCTGCTGAAGATGGTAGGGCCGGAGTTGAAATGTACAGTAAACTCTCAGAGGAAGGACGAAAACCCGATATCGTGCTGATGGACCTTAGAATGCCTGAGATGGACGGCGTTGAAGCTACCGGACAGATACTCGAGAGTGACCCGGGAGCAAACATCTACCTGTTCACCGCATACACCAAGACCGAGATGGAGACGGATGCGCTCGAAGCAGGAGCAAAAGGGACACTTAACAAAAGCACGGACTGGAA
>JAUVWP010000034.1 GCA_030604085.1 Methanosarcinales archaeon
GGGGATGTGTAAGTATAAATGCTTGGATGGTATTATTTCACAAAAATAATGAGTAGGTCAACAAGTGGCTTAACCGATGACCGATGAGTGTGTATTCGACAGTTCCAGCTGCCAGCGTCATTCAATGACCTCCGGTAGTTTACCCGTGGTCGATACGCGCAGTTCGCCGGACATCAGTTTTGGGAGTAGCGCATCGCTAATGACGGTGAGGCAATCTTCGGTTAGAGGAAGCGTCATTCTTGAAGCGCCTCCAGAGAATAGATTTTTTGAACTGCATCACGTAGTTCCTGCGGCATATCGATCACCCCATTCTGAACTTTCTCACACCATTGCTGGGCTGATGCCCCTTTACTTTTCCCCGCTGGGATATCGAATTTTTTATTCAATGTTTTATACCGTAATATCAGTTGACCTTTTGTTATTAATTCCCTGATTTTTTTGTTTTTCTTTGGATGGTCCTTCAAACTCTTGAACTGAGCACTTTTTCTTTTAAAACATTCTTCACACTCGCCGATTTCTTTTACGGGGGCTTCACCTATATCGCCATCTCTTGCATCTTCATCATGCATTATCACATAGTCCAATTCAAAAGCTTCTGCCAGCTGAATATAATACGGAAGATTATCCTTACCCCCAGTTTCAACTATAGTTATTTCGGAATCATAAACCTCTAAATGCTTCCCCATCATTTCCAAGACGATACGATCTGATTCTCCTTCTACAAACACAGTCCGTTTAGCGAAAAATAATTCTGACCTATGGGGATTCATGTATTCCAATAGCTTGAATCTACTACGTTCATCACTCTCTATAAACTCTTGTTTCTGATTCTTTATATTTGATTCAATACTCATATTCATCCTCATCGGATCGACTTAATAAGTAGCCTATTCCTGCCAATCCAATTAGAGTCCATAAATTTTGTTTTCGCCTCTTGCTTTTCACAGCTTGAATAATAAAATTAGACAGTCTTTTCATCTCGATCTGCTGTTTTGTCGGATCATAGAAGTTTAGATAATTAATACCCCCCAACGTTCCAGTTGGCTTATTGGAATCTAATAAAACAGGAATGATGATTTTACCACTTGTTTTCGCCATCCCTATTTCTTGTTGAACATAATTTGATTTTATAGCAGATTCACTGTAAAATACGATAAACACATCAGAATTTTTAATACTGTTAATTATTGTTTGACTGATATCATCCCCGGGATTAATTGTCTTTTCAGCAAAGAATATTTTAGTATCTTGTATAGTCGAAAGCAGATCTAATACTGGCTTGATTTTGTCTGAATCTTTTGTGCTATAGCTAATGAAAATATTAAAAATCGCACCTTCAGCACTCCGGGACTTTTTTTTATAATCATATCTCACATTGAAACCTCCAAAGTATTCTCCCATTTTCTCTTCTGGCTTGTCAATTTTTTCATTTCTCGCCTGCCCCCAATGCCCCGCTCTCCCGCATCATCACCCGCTCCTGCCCGGCTCGCCTGCTCCTTCATTTGCCGACCACCGCCCAGTGCCCACCCTTTGTCGGACCGATTCTTGCAATAATGTTGTTCTTTTTCAATTTCGCAATCTGCATCTCAATTGCCTGTGATGATACGCCAAGCTTTTCTGCAATCTCTTTTGCACTGATCGATGGATTTTCTTTGATAAGCAGAATGATTTTCTCCGAAGTTTTCTCCGAAGTTTTCTCCGAAGTTTTTCCGGGAACTTCTTCCGGGAACCGGTTTCCGGTAGTGCCCACGAAAGCTCTCTCATACTCAGGGCTTCTGTAAAACACGGTCGAAAAACCGCCCCTTTCCTTCCTGAATTCCACCTTAACGTCATTCTCTGTGCATTCCTCGTAAATCCGCCTGATGCCTGTACCCCACCGCTCAACATCCTTGCTAAAATAAAGGATCTCGGAGATTAGTGGGTTCCGTTGTACCGATTCGGCATCCCCGTGGATGTAATCCGATGGCTCAAACCTTGCAGTGAATTCCCCGGGATTGTATATCTTTATCCGGTCCTTGAATATCGCAACTTTGTTGCTCTCAGCCCTGAAATAATCCCTGTGGCACAACGAATTAACAAGCGCCTCCCTTAGGGCATCAACCGGCATCTCAGGAATCTCAACCCGTTTAAAATCCTTAAACTCCACCCTCCAGTTCATTCTCTCAGAAATGTACAGCTCGCATTGTCTCAGGATGTCAAACAGTGTGCCCCTGAAGACCTTGATGTCAAGGAAAGTTGTCTTATCAGTACCTGCAAACACCGCAGCCTGAACCTCCAGGGGATTGTCCTCACAAAAAAGAACCTCAGCGGCATTCAAAATCCTGTTGTCCGCAATGAGCTTAAGCTTCCGTAATGTCGTCTTAACATCCTTATAGTCAAAATTGATCCGTTCCGCGGACTGCCCCTTTTCAACATATCTTTTCAGCAGGGCTTCGTCTATTTCTGAGACTTCGACGTCAGAATATTTATTATCCCAGCGCAATCCGGATTTATTTCTCACCAGAAACAAATTTTCAAGTTCCCTTGCAGATACTTTCCTATCATCATCCCCCACCCGCATATACGCCCTGCCGTAAGCGAAATATGGGGATTCGTTACCCTGGAATATAACATGGACACAGTCCTTGCCGTCTAATATGACCCTTCTGATCTCCGGATATATCCTCGGCTCAATATTATCGGACACTGCTTTTGAAACATCCCGTATCGTCTGCTCGCCAATATCCTGCCCTACAACAGAACCATCATTCTTAATCCCGAAATACAGCTCACCTTTCCGGTGCTTATTAAGAATAGCAGCAATTGAGATGATGGATTCCTTTAATTCTGATGTGGATTTCTTTAGCTCCAGTATTTCATTTTCTTCAAAATCCGCGTTTGAATCCATATTTTGCTGCCTCAAGATACTCTAATCTGTTCATCATCTCGCTTCTATCTCATAATTTCTCTTCAGTTCGTCAAGAAATCCCTTTTCCAGATAGATCATGATGAAATATTCCTTTGAATCAACGTCTATCCCTCGTATCCCTATTTCAAGCATATCTCTGACGACCAATTCATCATATAAAATACCAAATAAATTCATATTTTTTCTAAATATAATCACGAAATAATCTTTCGCAGACTCATCGATCAAATTCGATACCGTTTTAAAATCTTTATCCGATTCGATTCTGGCAAAACTAACATCTGCGTCTAACATGGTTACTTCAGTAAGGACTCCATTGTTATCTGCCCAACTCATGATGTTTCTGATATTTGTCAGACTATCATCTTTCAGTTTATAAAATACATCTTGTATCATATTACTTGCAACCGGTTTATATTATCTTTTCTCTCCCAATTTTAAATGGATTGTCAAATCAAAGTTCGTACCCAAGCCCTGCGAGATTCTTCCGTATCTCGCCCTCAAGCCCATCCGAACTCTCAAACTGCCTGGAAAGTTCCGCAGTAAGCCGTTTCATCTTCTCATCAAATGGCTCGCCATCGTCCTCAACCTCCTCTGCGCCCACGTACCGCCCAGGAGTCAAGATATGTCCATGTTTCCGGATCTCATCAAGCTCACCCGTCCTGCAGAATCCTGGCACGTCTTCATAGTCTCCGTATCCCCCACCTTCCCCGCGCCATGTGTGATATGTGGACGCTATCCGCCCGATCTCCTCATCGGTAAGCTCCTTGTGCCGTCGGTCAACCATAACGCCCATCTTTCGCGCATCGATGAAGAGAACTTCACCACTCCTATCCCTGAACCTGTGGTTTTTCTTGTCCCGCGTAACAAACCAGAGGCACGCAGGGATCTGAGTGTTGTAGAACAATTGACCCGGCAGGGCAACCATGCAGTCAACCAGATCAGCCTCAACAATCTTTTTCCGAATCTCCCCTTCTCCGCCAGTGTTAGAAGACATAGAGCCGTTAGCCAGCACAAATCCTGTTATCCCTGTTGGCGATAAGTGGTAGATAAAATGCTCTACCCATGCAAAATTGGCGTTTCCAGTAGGTGGGACTCCATATTTCCACCGTATATCATCTCGCAGAAGTTCGCCCTTCCAATCGCTGTCATTAAAAGGCGGATTGGCAAGGATAAAATCTGCTTTCAAATCTTTGTGTGCATCGTTTAAGAAACTGCCAACATTATTCCACTGGACATTCGCATCGATCCCGCGAATCGCAAGGTTCATCTTGCAGAGCCGCCACGTTGTCTGGTTTGATTCCTGCCCGTAGACCGAGATATCACCAATTCTTCCGCCATGCGCCTTTACGAATTTCTCACTCTGGACAAACATGCCGCCAGAACCGCAGCAGGGATCAAAGACCCTGCCTTTATATGGCTCGATCATCTCAACAAGAACCCTGACAATCGATCGGGGAGTGTATAACTGCCCGCCCTTCTTCCCTTCCGCATCTGCGAACTGTCCAAGGAAGTATTCATAAACCCGTCCCAGAATGTCCTTTGATCTGCTCTCATAATCCCCGAGACCAATCGTGCCAATAAGGTCGATCAGCTCCCCAAGCCTCTGTTTATCAAGGGCGGGTCTCGCATAATTTTTAGGTAGAACTCCTTTTAAGATAGGATTGTCCTTTTCGACTGCATCCATCGCATTATCGATCAGTTCACCGATATCAGATTGTTTCGCAGCGTTCTGGAGGTGCTCCCATCGAGCAACTCCTGGAACCCAGAAGACATTCTCTGCCCGGTATTCGTCGGGATCTTCCGGGTCGGCTCCGGCAGCAGAGTCTCTGATCAAAAAAACATGCTGTTCTTTAAAAGCATCCGATATATATTTAAGAAATATTAAACCGAGCACAACATGCTTGTATTCGGCAGCATCCATGTTGTTTCTCAGTTTATCTGCCGCCTGCCAGAGTTTCTCTTCAAAACCAAGATTTGCCCCGTTTGAACGCTTATTCTTAATTTTAACCATCTTTACACCTTGATGCTGTACATTTTAGTCTCTCGTGCTTGCACAAATATAGGTTGTGGTTGCTTCCGCGGACGATCCCATGATTATACCGTCCGTCTAAAAAGGCGGCATATTCGGATCACAGCGCATAGCCAACTGCGCCCAGCACCACGTCAGCGATCATCGCTGTAAAGATCACTGCACGGTACCACGATGCCTGCAGGAACAACCGCCCACCCCTCTCAGGCAGAGGTTTTCGCATAAAATCCGCTGCCTGCACTAGCATCCAGATTCCGGCAAGGATTGCGCCTGTGAAGTAGATCAGCCCGAGATGCGGGTACGCGACATACCCGATGGCAAGCGAGAAGAGAACGCCGCAGACCCAGCACACCATCACAAACTTCGATGTCGCAGGAACGCCGAATGTCACAGGAAACGTCGGAGCACCCCGGAGCCGGTCGCCCTCGACATCCCTTGCCACGCCAGATAGCGTGAACCCCCAGTCTGTGACACAGATCATTGCGCCGAAAAATATCGCAGGGAGCGGCAGCAGCACACCATCGTCGGGCGCGTACGAGTGTACCAAGCCGAGATCGAGCACTCCTGCAGGATCGAATGCGAGCCACACCCCGATCGGCACGAGCCCGTACGCGAATCCGACCGGAAGAAAACTTAAGAACGTGGCGCGTTTTGCAATGGCAGAGTATAAGCTGATCGCGAGGGTCGCGATGATGAGCACTGCAAGGGATTCGGGATTTAAGTAGAGCGCAACCGCTGCCGCAACGACGAAGAGAAGAAAAGCGTACAAAAGCCCCTGGCGCCGCGTAACACGCTCGGAAGCGAGAGGGCGGTCTGGCAGGTTGATCTTGTCGATGTCGATGTCGCAGTAGTCATTGAAGACATATGTGCTGGTGATTGCGCAGTATCCGCCGATGACAGCCAGTACGAATGGGAAAAGCGGCGGGAGACCTCCTGTAAGCAGATAAGTGGCGAGAAGTGCGCTTGCTGCCGGAAGCGCAAGATCCATCGCAGCGATTTCGGGCCTGAGTAGTTTGATGTATGCATCGGTTCGTGATGCCATGCTCACACTCACAGCACCAGTCTGCTCCGGATCACCTCGTCAGAGAGTCCTGCCTCCCTGCCGCGCACGATCATCCTGATGTTGTCGACCTCGTTTCTCTTGGAGAGGATGTAATCCATGATCGGGACGATCGACAGCGGGTAGTAGTGCGAGGTTCGTGCAGCGTATTCGAGCCAGTACTTCTCAAGACCGATCTCAACGCCGATCAACGAGTCCATATCCTCAGTCACTATGCTTGAGAGGTGCTCCTCCCAGTACGGATAGTCCCGAAGCGATGTCGTGAATTCATTGAAAGGCAGTCCGGTCAGTTTGATAAGCGAGATCGTGTTTAACTTAAGCCCGCCCGGAATCAGCATATCGATGATCCGCTCCCGCTCAACCCCTGCCTTTGCAGACCGGAAGAGCGTCTTTAAATTCTTCATATCGACCTCTGTCCTGATCATCTCTGAAAATAGCCGGTGGCTCTTCGTCTTTGGCTTGCGCACAGCTTCGATCTCGGTTAATTTTTCGTAGTAGAATTTGTCAAGCACATTCTCGAAGTGATCCAGTTCTTCTTCCGAATATCCCTCGAGCGGATAATTCTGACTTAACATTTCAGTGATCTCTGGCACATCCTTCTGTACGATCATCATCAGATCGTGATAGCCAAACTGCCCTGCTGAGACCACGGATTCGAGGATTTCCTCATCGGTCGCCCCATATTTCTTACCCCTGAGGATGGTCTTGATGTTCCAGACATCCCACCATCTGAGATACTCGGAGATCAGTTGGTGCGATTCTCCTGCCGATATGGTGAGCAGTTTTCTGTATGTCAGCGCAAGATTCTGGTTCAGGGCATGTTCGATCAGATTGACGCCGTCGTATCTCTGCACAAGTTCGTCAACATCTGCCTTGTACTCGGAGTCCTCGATGAATCTTGTGATCTCTGCGACCTCCATCTTCATCAGTCTCGGATAAACCTCTTTCGGCAGCAGCTTGCTCTTCATCGCTCGCACTCTTGCGCATAGGTACGCGTAACTTTTGGTGCCCTGTTTCTGTTTCCACGGTGTCTTCAGCATATATTCACCTGTGTGTTGCAAATGATTTCGGATCGATATATATCTTTCGATTTACCAGGACTGCCCCGAGACGTTGCTGTTGTTGTTGCTGTCGTTACTTCGGTTGGGGATCGCATCTCCATATCCGGGCACGTCAAGCAACCGCGGTTCCCGCCGGAACCTCGCGCTCTGGCATGAGCAGGATTGCACCACCGGAGTCAGAGCCGCCTGCAAGGATCATGCCTCGCGATTCGACGCCGAATAACTTGGCTGGCTGCATGTTTGCAAGCACCACAACCTGCCGTCCAACCAGATCATCAGGTTTATGAGTCTCTGCGATTCCGGCAACGATCTGCCGATCCCGGTTCTCGCCAAGATCGACAAGCAGTTTCAGAAGTTTCTTCGATTTCTTGATGGGTTCGGCGGCAACGATCGTGCCGATGCGGATGTCCAGTTCTGAAAACTCTTCGAAAGTGACGTGTTTCTTCTTTACTGCCTTGCTGACCCGTTCCTCGAGAATCTCTTCCATATCCTGTATCGCTCTGTCCTCGATCTTTGCAAAGAGCATCGCTGGCTTTGGTATCGGCTGCCCGACCGCAATCTCTACGGTCGCTTCATCATACGAAGCACCATTAAGCCCCGCGTCCATGCCGACCTGAGCCCACGCAGCAGATGCCGTCGTCGGCATCACCGGCTCAAAGATTATAGCAAGAGCCTTCACGATCTGGAGGCAGTTCCTGACGACCTTCCCTGCGCCCAAAGCGTCCGTCTTTATTAGTTGCCACGGCTCGTTTGACTGGAAATAGACATTGCCAAACGCAGCAAGGTTCATCGCAGCATCGATGCCGCGTTTAAACTCGTATTCATTGAACGCCTCGATCACAGCACCCCTCGCATCCCCGATTTTCTCCATGACCTCCGGATCGATATCCCCTTCAGGAACCGTGCCGAAGTTCTTGTGCGCGAAGAGCAGTGTGCGGTAGACGAAATTGCCAAGCGTCCCAACGAGTTCGTTGTTCACCTTCTCCTGAAAGACTTTCCACGAGAAGTTCAGTTCCTTCGTGTGCGAGGTGTAGCTTGCAAGATAGTACCGCAGCAAGTCGGGATGGAAGCCCTTGTCGAGATAATCGTCATTTACCCAGACAACATACCCCCGGCTCTTCGAGAACGTCTTATCACCGATCTTGACCATTCCTGATGCGACAACAGCTCTTGGAAGCGTATATCCTGCGCCCTTAAGGATTGCGGGCCAGAAGATGCAGTGGTGGTAGATGATGTCTCCGCCGATGAAATGGATGATATCGGTATCTCCGCCCGGGTTCATCCAGTATTTCTTCCAGTCTATCCCGTGCTCGCCTGCCCACTCTTCTGTAAACGAGACATAACCGATAGGCGCGTCCACCCAGACATAGACCACCAGATTCTCATGATCAGGAAACCGGACGCCCCACTCGAGATTTCTCGTGATGCACCAGTCATGCAGTTCTCCCTCGACCCATCCCTTTGCATAATTCCTTGCATTCGATGTGCCGCCAAGTTTGTCAAGATAATCCGAAAGAAACCCTTTGAATTCTGATAATTTGAAAAAGAAGTGCTCCTGTATTCGGTATTCCGCTTTGCTCCTGCATATCTTGCATAGCGGCTCAAGAATCTCGCCCGGCTCAAGATGCTTGCCGCAACCCTGATCGCACTCATCACCCCGCGCCACAGCGCCGCAGTCGGGGCACACGCCTTCGACATACCTGTCAGGTAAAAATCGGTTGCATGTCGGGCAGTATGCGAGTTCGATATTCTGTGAAAAGACATAACCATTCGCAATCAACGTATTCACGATCTCTGTGGTGCGGTTGTGGTTCGTATCGGATTCAGTGTTTCCGAATTTGTCGAATATGATATTTAGTGACTTGAAAGTCTCATCAAAATGATCGTGATACTTTTGTACAAGTTCTGCCGGCGTCACGCCGAGTTCCTCTGCATTGATTACGATCGGCGTGCCGTGCGCATCGGATCCGCATACAAACGTCGTATCCTTCCCCTGTTTCCGAAGCGACCGCACGAACAGGTCGGCCGGGATATACGTCCTGAGATGCCCGATATGCGCGGGTCCGTTCGCATACGGCAGTCCGCATGTGACGAGTGTTCTTCTCTGCATCGAGTACTGGTTTTTGGGCGTGGATGATATATTCCTTATGGTCGTGCCTTGACGCGGCGTGCAAGCGGCGCGCCATACGACACATCCTCAAGTTCCACCACCTTCTGCCACAGATGCGCACAGTCGCACACAATCTCGGGATTCTCGAGATCAGAGATATCTTGCGTTAGCGAGAACCGGTTGACCGCGCCAGCGGCGGCACGATCGCATCTGCCGCAGTTGTGAGGTCCGTACCTCGAACCCGCGCCGACCGGATCGGACGTGATGATCAGGTCAGGATTCGCCCTCTTCGCGTCCCGAAGCACCGATATCGCACTCCAGAGCCATGGCGGGCGGTACTCGCCGCGTCTTTGGAGTTTCGCAACAAACGTCCCTCTCTGGACGTTGCAGAGGTTGATCGAGACCGTCTCTGAATATCCTGACACATCGCGCACGGATCTGACCATGTCCCGGATCGCAGCGCCTTCGGACAGGAACGGCGGCTTTAGAAGAAGATACGCCTTGACAGTCGCATCGTGCTGGTGTGCGATCTCGCTTGCACGGATAAAATCCTCAAACGAAAATCCTTTGTTGATGCAGGCATCTCTGATCTCATCGCTGCTCGTCTCGACCCCGATCGCAATCTCAAAGTCCTTCAGGATTATCTCTTTGCAGGCAGCAACTGTCTTTTGTGTCACGAATTCGGGTCTCGTCTCGATCAGCACCTTCGAAACATCGGGATCGCTGTCAAGTTCCTCAAGAATCATAGATCTCACTTCAAGCGGCACTTCGGACGCGTCGAGAAAACTGCCTGATGTGAATATCTTCACCATGAACTTCCCATCCGGGCGGCGGGCAAGCGCATCACGGAACTGTGCGACCAGATTCTCAGGCGACGGCGGCACGGTTGCGCTGTCGCTTGCAAAACCGCACATCGTGCACTCATCCCCGCCTCTGCTCCGGTAGCAGCCATACGTCCGGAGGATCATGGTCAGCGATGGGATCACGCCATCCGGTAGCCGATCCGTCGAAGTCCATACCGCAACCGGCTTATCCGGCGAATATATTTTCTTTTTCATCTGGTATATGATCAATGATAAGGTATATATCCCTTGATCCTCCAGATGTTACAAAATCGAACATGATAACATAGGTGAATTGCTTGGATGAAGAAAATAATGGACAAAATGAGATAACGTACGAGCCGATTGTGCCGCTCGAAGAGTATCTTGCTGCTGGAATCCATATCGGCACCCAGCAGAAGACCGGGGACATGCATCGGTTCATCTACCGGGTTCGCACCGATGGGCTGTATGTGCTTGACGTGGAGACGACTGATAAGCGCATCCGCGCAGCGTCCCAACTGCTGACGCGATACCCGCCACAGAAGATCCTTGTCATATCGGCGCGTCAGTATGGGCAGCGTCCTTCAGCCGTATTTGCAAAAATTGCCGGCGCGACCGCAATCACGGGCAGGTTCGTGCCTGGCACGCTGACCAACCCACGGTATGCTCGCTATATCGAACCTGATATCGTTGTGGCTACCGATCCGACCGGCGATGCACAGGCGATCACAGAGGCGGTCAGCATCGGCATTCCAGTGATCGGGTTGTGCGATACCAACAACTCGACAGCGAATGTGGATCTGGTGATCCCAACCAATAACAAAGGAAGAAAATCGCTTGCAATGATATACTGGCTTCTGACAAAGGAGATGTTCACTATAAACGGCAAAGCGAACTTCAATTATACCATAGAGGACTTTGAATCCGAGTTATGACAAAGGGATCTACACACTGATCCTGTGTTTGCGCGAAAGTGTCTCCCGGGAGGTGGGAAGACTTGGGATTTTACATCTTAAGAGTGGGTACTACGCGTACACGGGATCAGCCCGCGGGTCGGGCGGCTTCAAACGGATCGACCGCCACCTGAATGTGTTATGCGGCAGGAATATGACCCGAAAGTGGCACATCGATCACCTGCTGCCGATCACATCGTTCCGGTGCGCAGTGGCATCATCAACCGATCAGGATCTCGAATGCGCTGTCGCGAAGGGGATCGGTCTTGCATGCGAACCAGTCCCGGGATTCGGCTGCACCGACTGCTCATGCACGTCACACCTGCATTTCTCTTCTGTGTACGAGGATCTGCTGGACACGGTCATGCAGGCACATCTCGATGCAGGACTCTCCCCATCAAAACGGGTGGGATTGTCGCAGCAAGCTGTATCAGAAACTGGTACGGTATAGGAATCCAGGTGTAGTTATGTCGATTATCAGATTCGTGGCATTCGTTTATTCGTGAAATTCGTGATAAAATCACGAATGCCGACAAATACCACGAATTTAACCGTTGCAAAGTCCATTAACTCCACTGAACAGTTCGAGTTGTACCGCTGCGACTAATTCCGGCTCACCCCTTTAAGAATGCTGCTTGACTCCTCGACGCATCGGTTGAGCACTGCTCCGGAAGTTCCGATCACCTCCATCCCGGCAGCGCCAGCGTGTCCGCCACCAGAGCCTTGATACTCGAGACCGATGTCACGCATCAGTTCCCCGAGATTGATGCCGCATCTGATCGCATCCCGTTTTGCGCGTCCGCTCACCTTCGTTATCCCGTCCCTCGCCGTTCCCACGAATGAGATGTCAGCACCGATGTTTGTAAGCGCAGTGGCAACGGCAGCCCCGAACGAATCCGACTCTGAGATGGCGAATATCCAGTCATCGAGCTTCAGGATATTGGCGCGGTTTGCTGATTCGAGTACAGTGGTGCGCATCGAGATGTCCTGTGGCGTGCTCGCGAGCAGATCGAGAGCCTCGCTGTAACTGACCCCGCCTAAGTCTATGAGGTCGGCAATCGCTCGAAACGAACCTGTTGTGGCATGTTTGAAATGCCCGGTATCTGTGATGATGCCGGTCATGAGCGCAAGCGCTGTGCGCTCCCTGATCGGAGCGTTCATGCATTTCAGGACGTCGACGACGATCTCCGCAGTCGAGCCGGCAAGCCTGTGCAGATAGAAGCTTGCATCATCGATCAACTGGGATACTGAATGGTGGTCGATCACGCAGTAATCGCCGAGCACCAGATCGTTTAATTGCGACTGGGTCGATGTGTCCACAACCACCGTAAAATCGTAGTCGGACGGATCTGGCGCATACACGACCTCGATCTCCAGTTGATCGACCAGCATGGAAGCTACCCTGCCGCAATAATCCGCAACACCTACCGTGCCACCGAAAGACTCGGCAAGCGCAAACGCACTCGATACCGCATCCGGGTCGGTATTGCGGTGACCGAGAAAGAGGACGTTTTGGTAGTTTAACATCTGGTCATAGAATGTTATTTCATCGATGTTCATGATATGTTGGATGCGGTCAGAGTTCAAAAGTGTGATGTGGCTACCCGGGGGGCAAGTTTTGTGGGCAGGTGAGATTATTCTGGAACTTGGGTATAACTCCGCATCCTGCCCCCATCAAAAACTTAATGTGATGCGTGCACCATCTCGGTTATATGAAGATAGCGATTCTTGGCGGGACCGGTGACTTCGGTGAGGGGTTTGCGCTTAACTGGGCAGGAAACCACCACATCCGCATCGGCTCACGCAAAGCAGACAAGGCAGAGGCGGCAGCCGAAAGCTACAGAGACGCGCTTGCAGATCAGGGAATGAAAGGCAACATTCTGGGATTTGATAACATGACCGCATCCGAGGGCGCAGACGTGATCATACTCACAGTAGCCCACAAGCATGTCTCAGGAGTGATCGATACCGTGCGCCCGGTGCTCGATCGCCAGATCATTATCTCTCCGGTAGTTCCGATGACGAAAGCCGAATATTTCGAGTACAGCCCCCCCACACAAGGGAGTGCGGCAGAGGCGATTCTGGGGATGCTGCCGGAGGGCACCTGCGTGGTTGCGGCATATCATACAATCGCGTCCGGGCGGATGTGCAATCTCGATCCCGCATTCAGGTGCGATGTGCTGATCTGCGGCAATGACCGCCATTCAAAGGATGTCGTGATCAACCTCACCGATGAAATCGAGTGCCTGCGTCCGCTGGATGCCGGTCCGCTCGCAGCAGCAAGGACGATCGAGTCGTTAACACCAATGCTGCTCAATCTCGCCATGCTAAATAACCTGAAAGATCCGAGCATCAAGATCCTGTAAGATTACGATGTCACTTGATTCCCTGCGTCCGCATGCACAAAGCATCCTAAAGCCGCTTGTTAGGGTCATGTCCCGCATAGCGATAACGCCTGATGCCCTGTCAGTCATCTCCCTTGTCTTTGCCATCTGCGCAGGAATGTTGTATGCGGTGTCGGATGACAGCACAACGCTTGTGCTTGCTGCCGCTGCGCTGGTGCTCTTAAACGGGATCGCGGATGCGATGGACGGGGAACTTGCGAGAAGTTCGGGCACCGCTGGCAAGCGCGGCGATTTCCTGGATCACGTGATCGACCGGTATGCCGACGTCTTCATCATCTGCGGGATATTTTTCGGAGCTTATGTGGACTGGCGGATCGGAGTTGCTGCGGTCGTTGGCACGCTTCTTACCAGTTATCTTGGTGTGCAGGCGCAGGCAGTCGGAGTTGGCAGGTATTACGGCGGAATACTCGGGCGGGCTGACCGTCTTGTAATTATAATGCTTGCAAGCATCCTTTACTTCCTGTATCCTCAGGAGATCTATGGATTTTCATTTCTCGGGTGGTCGATAGTGTTGATAGCGATAGCAAGCAATTTAACAGCGGTCCAGCGATTTGTGCATATCTGGAGGGCGCTTTCCCGATAGGTTCTGATCGTGGTAATATTTCCTGATGTACGTACGTCTGCTGTGAATTTGGTATATTAATTCTCATAATGATGGTAAATAGTTTGTAATTTGGGTGCGGTAAGGTTTTTATAGTATGTAGTACTGGTTGATCTATGCAAATATTGCAATCGAAGTATGGAGGTAAAACACTATGAAGAAAATAATAGGAATCGTAATGGTACTGCTGATGTTGATGTCGGTGACAGTTGCATTGGCGGGCGCGAATAAAGACGTACAACCAGACAAAACTTATGATGGTTTGCAGATCTTTGAAAAGGAACTTTCTACAACTGTCGGTGATGAATATGTTCCGGATGAGTTTATCGTCAAGTTCAAACCCGAAGTCGGGAAAAAGAAGATAGACAAGATCAACCTTGGACATGGAACATCTATAAAACGTGCTGGTTCGCATTTTATGCGGTTGAATGTTCCAAAGGGGAAAACAGTAGCTCAGATGGTAGAGGCATACAGCAGAAATCCCAATGTTGCGTACGCTGAGCCGAACTACATCGCTCATGCGTTGATGGTTCCAAATGATCAATATTATCCTCTGCAATGGCATCTTGACGATACCGCTGATGCAGGAGATAATCCTTACGGGGGGACAAATGGTGGGGGAATTAATATAGAACCAGCATGGGCTATATCAACAGGAACCGGTGTCATCGTTGCTGTAATCGATACCGGAGTGGCTTATGAGGGTCACATGGAGTTCGTTGATGGTCCTGGACATAGGGATTACTGGATAACATATGCTCAGGCACCGGATTTAGCCAATACTAATTTTGTAGCCGGGTATGACTTTGTCAACGATGATACCCACCCCAATGACGATGAGGGGCATGGTACGCATGTTACCGGCACCATCGCCCAGAGCACAAATAATACGGATGGAGTTGCCGGGGTAGCCTTTGGTTGTTCCATTATGCCGATAAAGGTACTGGATAAAGATGGTAGTGGTACTTATGCAGATATAACGGATGGTATCTATTTTGCCGCAAACAATAGTGCTCATGTCATCAGTATGAGCTTGGGCGGGCCCTACACCTCAACCACTTTAGAGGAAGCCCTCGCCTATGCCTATGAAAATAATGTCACCATTGTCTGCTCTGCCGGCAACGCCGGTCCGAATGGAGCTCCCGGCTATCCTGCTGCGTATGATGCATACTGCATCGCAGTTGGTGCAACCAGATACGATGAAACCGTGAGCTATTATTCAACCAACGGTAATTACGTTGATATTGCTGCGCCGGGTGGGGATATATATGCAGATCAAAACGTAGATGGTTATGGTGACGGAGTTCTCCAGCAGACCCATGATGGCAGTGACTATACAACTTTCTATTATTATTTCTACCAAGGTACCTCTATGGCAGCCCCCCATGTTTCAGGAGTGGCTGCGCTGTTGATATCAAACGGTGTCACTGGTCCTGATGATGTCAGGGAAGCCTTGCAATCTACGGCCGAGAACAAAGGAGCTTCAGGATATGATCTAGCATACGGGTGGGGTATTGTGGATGCTTATGCGGCTTTGCAATGGTCAGCGGGATCCAATAAACCGCCTGGGGCATCTGTTCAGTCAGTAACCACTGATGAAAATACTTTAGTTGACGTCACATTATCAGCAACCGATGTTGATGGTGATCCACTGACATATTCGATAGTTGCCAATCCGTCTAACGGAACTGTCACCCTCTTAGGTAACACGGCTACATACACACCAGACACGAACTATAATGGTGCTGACAGCTTTACCTTCAAGGCAAACGATGGTACAGTTGATAGTAACACTGCTACGGTTTCAATAACTGTAACTCCAGCAACTTCTACCACTATGCACGTTGCCAGCATTGGTATGTCGCTAAAAACAGCCGGACCAAACAGAAACGCCATAGCACTGGTAACGATTGTTGATGCGACTGGTGCGCCGATTGGGGGCGCGATAGTAGAGGGTTACTGGAGCAATGCAACCACCGATACCGATTCCGGCTTAACCGATGCAAGCGGAAAGGTATCACTGAAGTCCGACAAGCTGAGAAATGCTCCGAGTGGAACAGTCTTCACATTCACAGTGGATAACATAGTCCTTGCCGGATGGACCTACGACCCAGCAGCAAACGTGGAGACAATCGACAGCATAACCGTACCCTAAGGAGGAGACCCCCCCTCCTCTTTTTTTATCCGGATTCAACCATCCTGCAGATATCTTCCTCCAGCCGCCTCCCCGCGCCCTCTTCGTACATATCCTCTATCCTGCTCGTCCTGATTAACTCGTTTATGTCACAAAGTCGCTCTTTGAAGATCGTTTTCGCATCATATCCGTTATCCCCCATGATCGCATAGATAATATAATATTGAGCATATAAGTCGCTCTCCAGAAGGGAATACACTTCACCCAAAAGGGTTTTCAGATCAGAACCCACATTCTTCTCGTAATAATCGTTCTCAACCATCATATCCGCATTCAGATACGTGACGTTTATGATCGCCTCCTCCTCAGGACGCTTGAACACGAATTTTTCGATGATCTCTGCGGTATTTGCGCCCTGGTACCACTTCTCCTGCCATGCTCTGTAAATTGCAGCGCAGAGCCGCCATATCCATGGCGCATGTACGAATATGCGGTAATCATAGTACAGTTTATTGACCGTTGGATTATCCAGTGCCAGAATACCGTCGATGAGGATAACAAGGTCCTTATCTGACTTTAACTTTATCTCTGCCTCTCCGGACCACTCAGTCATCCGGTTAACATTGCGAAAAAGTTCGGTATGACTTTCAGACAATCGGCTGCCAAACATTGTAGATTTCTCGTCCAGGAATCTCCCTAATTTGCTGTACCTCACGCGGGAGACCTGATCGAATACAGGATGACCGACAATGTCTCCGCTATTGACATCCACTATATCGTCCCACAGCCGCGTAAGAGAGTATTTCGCCCAAATTCCGCCCCTTTCCCGCTTTTCTTTCGGTAGCAGATAATCGTCCATCGCTATAATCTCTGCCCTCACCCGGTCTGAACTCTCTTTTCCGAGTTCCTCGATTCCGTTCTTCACGAGTTCGGCAAAGTGCGTCTTCCCGCCGCCCGATGGTCCGGCAACACCGATGATCGTATGTGAGGATAGTTTTCTTCCTGTGCGGAGTATTCCGGCTATCTTAGAGATCGCAACCCCTTCTGCCTCATCTATCATCAATTTCGTATCGGGCTCGATCCTCATCTTCATCTGCTTCTCCTGGAGCGCACAGAGAGCCGCGCCCACTGCGCCCTGCCACTTCCCTGAAATCCGCTCGTACCGGGTTATCTCTTCTTCGTTTTCATCTTCCGCCCTGCCTCTTGCCTCTTCGATCCCGCCGAGTATCTCTATCTTAAGCCCAGGGAATTTATCGTCGATCCCCTTCGCGATTCCCTGAATGATCATCGCCCTCTCGCCCTTCTGCCGGACCATGCCGCCGCTTAGCGCCACCCAGAACCCGATAACATCCATCAGCCGCGCCAGTTCCCCGAAGAGAACCGAGAGATTCTCCCCATACTCCATGAACACGTCCGATGCAACCTTCTGTAGCTCCAAATCGCGTCTTAGGAAAGTGCCGACATCTACTGCCAGCAGATCACACTTCTCGCCTGCACACTCTACCTTCTCTGAAAAATCATGCGGAAGTTTCACACCCCTCTCCGATGTCAGGTGCATGAACCGGTCAACCACCCATTCGGACGGAAGCTCAAGGCACCCCTTCATGCCGCAATTGCAGATAGGCGCATCCTCTGAGAAGTTCACCCTGAAATGAGTCTCCATCGGTGCGCCCACCCACGACAGGAGGTAACCCTCCACGAGAATCGCAAACCCGATCCCTTTTCGCAAGACAACCGCCACAGTCGGCTGGTCGGTTGCGATATCACTTGCCCAGACGATCCTGTGATACACCGCCTCCACGTTGGCATCGTTGATGAACCTGATGGATGGGTACTTCCGCTGTAAATTTTCAAGCGACTCCCTGGTTACACCCTTCGTCTCTGCCATCCTTACGATATTCCCGTAAGGATCCACCGATCCGGGAACACCGATATAAACATCCTCGTTTTCACTGATACCAACCTCGGTAGCAGCCTTTATGAGGCACTCTTCAAGCACCTCTTCCACAGGTCTTCCTTCCTCGATAGCGATCTCATTTCGGTAGACTACGTTGCCGTTCTCGAGAGCGACTGTCTTGATGTCGGTGCCTGTGACCACCATCCCGACTGACCTTCCGGAATCGTACCGTCCTGACCTGACCTGCCCGATCCTGATCTCCCCCTGCTCGATTCTCCCTTTCCGCCACTGTATCGGCTTTCCAAAGTTTGCATCGAGGAGTGTTATGAAAAACTCGCGCTCAAAGTACTCTTTCACGTCGTTTATGAGCCGATCGGTATTCAGTTCGGGGCGGGCCTCTATCCCGATCCGCCGTATTCCAAGCGTCTCCCCACGTATATTCAGACAGACCGCGATATACTCAAGTAGTTTGGCGTAACGATCTGTCCCCGGTTCAAAGATCTGGTTGGGCACCGTTATAATCTCGGATGAGACCTTCCCGTTGCCTTCTTCCTCCCAGAGTGTCACATCCACAAGATCTGCTTTGCGTGCCGTCTTTTTCAGTTCCTCCTGGAATACGACATGGTGGCTTTGCAGATCATCCCCGATCCTGCATAGTAGCGCGTCTATCCGTTGAACCACAGTTTCACTGGTAGAATCGGAAACCATCAATATTAAATATATAAACGGTTCATACCTAAAGTTTTGGATTGCACAGGAACGGTAGGAAAAAATAGATCAAGGGGCGGTGGCGCAAAGTGCGCAACCACCGATAACCCCCTGATTACTCACACATATGCATACACATCAAACTCGGTGCACTGTCCGTACATCCGTGCAAAGCCGGTCTCGTGTAGCCGGATGTACCTGGCGTTCGTCTGTGCAAATGGGATCTCCACAAAGGTACCGCCCTCGGTGATCGTGAACCCTGATACCACAGTCTCCCAGTTCGCGGCATCGTTTGACACCTGGACATCAAGCGTCATCGGGACGTCCTTGTAGTAGATGATCGCCCGCACCTTGCTGACCTGCTTCACA
>JAUVWP010000054.1 GCA_030604085.1 Methanosarcinales archaeon
GTCAGCCACGACATACCGTTCATGCGAATCCGCGCCGATCAATCCGGAGAACGCATCGATGATGGCGAACTGATCTCCGTACTCCTCGGCATCCCATCCGAACTCGTTGAACTGTTCTCTGATCCTGTGTGGCTCGGTACTCGATGCGACGTAAACGCCACTCATCCCGTTCGACATGGCATGACACAAGCTTTGCATCCCGAATACGGTGCCCTCAACTCCGGGATATGCATAATACACAAGCGTTTTCCCCATAGGGACTCCACCGTGCAGGTAATCGTCCAGTTTCGGTATTCCGGTCTCCATCATGTATGCTAACCCCGCAGCACGATATTCGCGCCATCGATCTCATAGTCAAACCACGGCGTTGGTTTTGGTGTAAACCCGACAGCCCGCATCTGATAGCCCTCCTCACCCTCCCTGATCTCGATCATGCCATCGAACAACTGTTTCAGCGTCACGATGGTCTTCTCATCATGCATCCCCTCTTCGATTACGTATATGCCGAGCGCATTTGCTGCCTTTATGCGACCTGTGAAGACATGCAGAAACCGAAACACAGTCTGGAGGTTGGAATACATAAGGATCGTTGACAAGGAATTGATGCACAATCTTGTCTCCCGCAGTTGCATCTCCATCCAGAAATGCTCAAAGAACTGGCTGATCTTGACACCGATGCCTGTGAGATCGACCGGACTTGACGCCATCTTGATGTTATCGGTATCGGGTGCGCCAAATCCAAGAGTACGCGTGACGCAGTCCACAATCCCGATACGATCCATCGGAACGTCCAGGTTGTAGCGTTCGAACCACTCGAGCACGTTGTTTCCCGGCTCGCGCGTTGAAACAATCACGGCAGCATTGGCATCGAGTAACCCCTGGTATGCGATGATATTTGTGATATCGTCCTTCCCGCTGATGGGAGGTCCGATCATCATGATATTTGTACCGCTCTTTATATCCCCGATCAATTCGTCCAGTCTGGAAATCCCGAGCTTGTATGTCATATTAAACTGCACCCAATTCTTAACGTGTTCAATTCCTTGTATGTTTTCATATAAAAATACATCTGTGCGCGGGAGTTGTAAAGTTACCCGGGCGTTGATAGAGTTTCAATCATAATTTTGACCCGATCCTGGACTTGCTGAGACTAAATAGGAGATTTAACTGCAGAAAGCGCAGAAGACGGTGGATAGAATGCTTTAGAGGGCGCATGTTAAATGAATTACGGTTCAACCTTTATCAGCCATGGTCTACGGTCTGCGAAGCAGCGCCGAAGGCAACAGCAGCGGCGCAGCCATCAACGCAGATTGACACAGATCGGGAGTTATCTGTTTCACACGATTCATCAAGGGGGTTGCTCGATTAAATCCGGGCGTATTCGATCCCACCAATAAGGAGATCTTGTCCTACGAAACAAGCGAGTGCTTCAGATCCACAAACTCGTTCTCGACCTTGATCCCGTGCTTGATGACGTCCTCTGCCTTGCTAACGATCCGCTGAACCGTGCCGACCGGAATATCGCGTCCGCCAAGTCCGATCACGAATCCGATCACAGGAACGCGGATGTCACTGTTGTAGAGAGACGCCTTGATCTCGGTGCATACTGCGCCCTCTCCTGTACCAAGCGAGATATTCTTGTCAAGTACGCAGACAACCTTTGCGCCTGCGATCGCCTCAGCGATCTCATCAGCAGGAAACGGTCTGAACGCACGGACCTTTAAGAATCCGACTGGGACGCCCTTGCTGCGCAGGTCATCGACCACATCACGGAGCGTCCCGACTAATGATCCCATCGCCACGAGGATGATCTCTGCGTCGTCGGTATGATACGTATCGATCAGGCCTCCGTAATATCTGCCAAAAGCCGATTCAAAACTCTTTGCCGCGTCCTGTATCTTCGATCTCGACTGCTCCATCGCCTGCTCGACAAGATGCCTGAAATCCATGTAGTACTCAGGGTCCACGAACATGCCAAACGATTTCGGATCCTCTGGATCGAGAGTGCGCAACGGCTTAAACGGTGGGAGAAACTCATCCACGGCTTTCTGGTCGAGGAGGTCTACGGGTTCGAATACGTGTGAGAGTATGAATCCGTCCATGCAGACCATGACTGGAAGCGAGACCTCAGGGTCCTCTCCGATCATGTACGCCTGCACGGTCGTATCAACGAGTTCCTGCACATCCTCGACATACAACTGGATCCAGCCAGAATCCCGCTCTGCCATACTGTCCTGATGGTCGTTCCAGATGTTGATCGGCGCCGACATCGACCGGTTCACAATCGTCATCACGGCTGGAAGCCTCATGCCTGCCATATTAAAGACCACCTCGTGCATCAGCGCAAGCCCCTGCGACGTGGTTGCCGAGTATGTCCGTGCGCCTGCTGCGCTCGCTCCGACGAGTGCGGAGAGTGCTGAGAACTCGCTCTCGACATTGATATACTTACAATCGATTGCACCATCGGCAACGAACTGCGAGAGATCCTCAACGATATGGGTCTGCGGCGTGATCGGGTATGCGGATATCACATCAGGTCTGCATATCGCAGCCGCATGAGCAACTGCGTACGATCCCTCGACGACCTGCCTTCCGCTCTTCAGTTTTCCAGTCATTTCTCCTCCAGAATCATCTCTATGGCATCCTTCGGGCATTCGTAAGCGCATATTCCGCAGCCCTTACAGTAATCGTAATCAGCGATGAATGTATCCGAATCGGCTCTCTTGTGCACCACGCCTTCGGGACAGAATGTCTCGCAGGTGCCGCATCCGTTGCAGAGTTCCGCATCGAATACCGGTATAAAAATCCGCCAGCTACCGGTCTTGTTTGCAAGACTGGATTCCGGCTCTCCGATCGGTGCGTGCGGAATCATGATCCCACCACCAGGTCGTACGCGCTCTGTACTGCGTCTGCGTTCTTCTCTCCGACCTTTCCCGGGAACCTGTCACGTACCGCATTCTTAATCGACTCCGCGGTAATCTCTCCACTTGCGCCTGCAAACGCGCCGAGCATCACTGTATTCATAATCGGTTTTCCGATGATATCAAGCGCTATCCCGGTTGCATCGATCGTCCTGACCGCGGCTTCTGTCTCGAGGGGGAGGTCCTCCGGGTTATGCTCGGTATTGACGATGATCATGCCATCCGCCTTCAGTCCGCGGGCAACATCGACCGCTTCAATTAGCGTTGCGTCCTGCACGATCACATAATCCGGATCGTAGACCTGACTGCGCAGTCTGATCTTTTTATCGGAGAGGCGGACGAACGCCATCACAGGCGCCCCCCTCCGCTCCACGCCGAATGACGGGAATGCCTGGCTGTACATTCCGTCCTCGAAAGCCGCTATCGCAAGCAGTTCGGCAGCAGTGACCGAGCCCTGCCCGCCGCGACCGTGAATTCGGATTTCTTTCATGACTTGTTACGTGATTGTGGTGGTGCATAAGTTTATCGTTGGCTTATGTGTTGCACGCCAACTGCCCCACTCCACTTCATCCCACCATCCACGCCGCAACAAAGACTGCCATGATCCCGACGATATCCCCGATCGCGGTGATGAGCGGGATCACGACATCATCGGGATCGAGTCCATGCCTGTGCGATACGAATGCGATGCCGATGGTTGCGGCGAAGACAACGACCATCTCGATGCATCCTGCGATCAGTGTTATCTTGAACAAGAGTCCGTACACGATGCCGACACCCAGCAGAATGGCAGCCGCCCAGACCGCCACACTGAGCACCACGCACGATACGCCCCCGATCACCAGGCACGCTAAGATGTTGTTTCTGACCACCACGCCCCCGACCGGCTCGACAAGACCGAGATGAAACGCAGACGAGAGTCTTGCGCCAAGAATGCTGCCTGTATCGCCGCCAACCTTGATAAGCGGCGGGATCAGGATCAGAAGCGCGGGAAAAGCGATGAGGAGGTCCTGCCCGGCATGGAGCAGTTGACCTGCTGTGATGCTGATGATTGCTGCAACGAGAAGAACAGGGGTGCCCCGCTTCACGATTCCGGTTACAGTGTAATATGCCATATCCAGATCACCGCCTCTGCAGCACAGAAGACCATAAGCATCGTGATTACATCGCCGAGCGTGCCGAGCGCAGGTGTAGTGATGTTATCCGGATCGATGCCATGCCTGAATGCGCCGATCGTTATAACAACCGCAATTACAGCGAGAATCACGCCGGATGACACCCCTGCAAAGACCGCGATCGAGACGAGCACAACCACCCCGACGCTCGTCATGCCGAGCGCAACTGTTACGAGATGGGCAAGTATCCCAAGCACAACCGACATGATCAGACTGAGCGTCAGCGAACCTGCCACGTTGTTTATGAGTTCTGGGTTCCGTTCGATCCTGCTGATCAATCCGAGATGTATCGCACTTCCGAGACGGGATCCGAGCGTGCACGAGATGTTGCCGCGCATGCCGAGTATCGCAGGCACGAGCACCAGCAACCCCGGGATCATCTCGATCGCATCGATCATCTTGACCAGTATGATGCCGGCAAAGACCCCGCCGATGGTGCAGACGAGTTCGAAAGGCAGCGCCTCGCGGACGATGCTTTTCACACTCGTGTACCTCTCGAGGTAGTCGTCTCGCTCCGGCATAGTAATATCATCGGGTGCAAGATATTAAAATGTGGTGGACGGGTTGGTACATATACTGTAAGTTAATCTTTTAACCCCTCATGCCGATACTGGCACCGATGAAGAAATCGACATTTGAGATCACAGCATCGATAGGCGCGGTACTCTTCTTTATCCTGATGTGCGCCGCATTCAACAGCATCAGCGCAGGAGGAGTTGGTTTTCTGACAGCGCTACTACTATTCATCCTCGTAATCAGTGCAGCAGGATTCAAACTGGCTGATTTTGGAGAATAACGGTGGCTGTCAGCACCCATTACCTGAGCTTCTCAACAGGCGGGAATGCAGACATCATCGACATAACCGATGACGTCTCTGACGCGCTCTCGAAATCAGGACTCTCTGGCGGAACCGCCACGATATTTGCGCCCGGCGCTACAGGTGCGGTGACAACGATCGAGTACGAATCCGGTCTGATCTCTGATCTTAAGGATATGCTTGAGCGGATTGCACCGCAGAATACCCGATATGCGCATAACCTGAAGTGGGGCGATGGCAACGGGCACTCCCATGTGCGGGCAGCGCTGCTTGGTCCGAGTCTCTCTGTGCCGTTTTCCGGCGGCAGGATGCAACTCGGGACGTGGCAGCAGATCATCTTCATCGATCTCGACAACCGCCCAAGGGACCGGAAGTTGATCGTGCAGATCGTCGGGGAATGATCCACGCAGTATTCTTCTGATCGATCAGGACGGAACGGGGGTTTTGCGAAAGCCGATCTTCTGGGAACTGTCACGATCGACGCATCTTAACTTTGAGAATTATATTTTAATCCATAACCCCTCCACCAGTCACCACTCAGATATCCGCTTTAATTCCTCTGGAATGTGCTGCAGGCTGGTTTCGTAATAATTTGTCATGCCGCTACCTTCTATCTATGTCTATTAGCTCGCCAGGTGCCTTCTCCACTGCTATAAAGTATATCTCTTCTGTTTTACTTCTTCTGATAAAGCTTTTCGCTTGTGATGCGAAAAATACTTATAGGATTACGATGTTTTGTGTGTAGTACATTTGTGTGTAGTACACTGGATGTGTTCGTTATGAAACTATATGTTTGTATAATCGAATCATGTACTGAATTGCGAATGATCGTTAGCGTGGGCGTGCTCGCGGTGCTGCTGCTTGCGTGCGCGGGCATGGCGGCTGGCGATACCTTGGTTGTGGCTGATGATGGCAGCGCGGATTTCACGAGCATACAGGCGGTGGTGGATGCGGCGAGCGCGGGGGATACGATTGAGGTGCGGGGCGGGACGTATGTCGAGAACGTGGATGTGAACAAGCGGCTCACGCTGATCGGCGATGGCGCGGATGTGGTGACGGTGCGAGCGGAAGATGTATCGGATCATGTCTTTGAAGTGACTGTGGATTATGTGAATATTAGTGGGTTTACGGCTACGGGGGCAACAGATTGGCCGAATGCGGGTTTTCATCTCAACGGTGCGGATTACTGCAACATCTCGGATACCAACGCATCGGACAACTGGAACGGCATCTACTTGCATTATTCTAGCAATAACATACTGCTGAACAACACCGCAATCTCAAATGTCGGCGGCATCTACCTGAATTATTCGAGTGGCAACAACATCACAAACAACACCGCAATCTCGAACTCCTGGAGTGGCATCGACCTGTCTTCTTCGCATAACAACCGCATCACAAACAATGTCGCAAACGCGAATACCTGGAACGGCATCTACCTGTCTTCTTCGAGCAACAACATACTGCACAGCAACCTCGCATCGAACAATGGCTACGGCATCTACCTGTCTTCTTCGAGCAACAACATACTGCACAGCAACCTCGCATCGAACAATGGCCACGGCATATACCTACAGTCTTCGAGCAACAACATACTGCACAGCAACTTCGCATCGAACAATGGCTACGGCATCGCGTTAGAGTCTTCGATCAACAACCGCATATACAATAACTACTTCAACAACACGAACAATGCTTGGGACCGTTCAGACAACATCTGGAATATCACAAAAACAGCAGAAACAAACATAATTGGCGGACCTTACTTGGGCGGAAACTACTGGAGTGATTACACTGGAAATGACACAGATGGCGATGGACTTGGAAATACATTGCTTCCATACAACTCTTCTGGAAACATAGAAATCGGCGGGGATTGGTCGCCTTTGGTCCCAGTATTACCAGTCCACAACCTCAACACAGGAGAAGATTTCACAACGATTCAGGCGGCGATAGACGATAGCAATACGGCAGATAGGCACAGGATAACAGTAGATCCCGGAACATACGCTGAGAATGTGGATGTTACCAAGTCTTTGACGATTAAATCAATCTCCGGAAATCCCGCGGATACGATTGTTCAGGCAGCAGATTCAAGCGATCACGTCTTTGAGGTGACTGCGAATTATGTAAGTATTAGTGGGTTTACGGCGATGGGGGGGGAGTCTGGGATTTATCTTTTCTATGCGGATCACTGCAACATCGCGGATAATAACGCATCAAACAACGGCTACGGCATCTATCTATATTCTTCGATCAACAACACGCTCTCGAGCAACACCGTATTGGAGAACCAACACGGCATCTGGATGGAATCTTCGATCAACAACACGCTCTCGAGCAACACCGTATCAGACAATGCATGGAGTGATCTCCATATTGAGAATTCAGAATCTGCCTTCCGAGATAACACATTAAGCGGCACAACGATTTTTTTCGCATACAGCGGAGATGTGTCGCTCAAAGGTGTGGGTTCACCTGCAGCTGATCCAACCGGATGGAACACCATCGGCAAGTTCATCAGTGCCACGGGTCAGAGTGCGGGTGCATGGATATTCCTGAATTTCAGTTATTCCGGCTCTGATCTCAGTGGTCTGGATGAATCGGGTCTGAAGGTGTGGAAGCACAACGGTACGACGTGGGTCGAAGACGGCTGGAATGGAACACGATATCTGGATGTTGGAGGCAATGTCATCGGCGTGAACATCACGAGTTTCAGCGTATTTGCACCAGCTGCACTCGCAGCAACGTACATCCCACCAGATCCAACAGGTCTTGCAAACACGACAGGTAGATACTGGGTCAACTACACATGGTCTGCTGGAACCGGGAACGTAACAACCGAGTCATACAACGTGAGCATGAACGAGACGTGGACAAACGGAACCACTGAGACGTCCGTGAACGTGAACGTTGCTCCGGGCGGATGGGCGAATATCACCGTCTTTGCATACAACGCATCAGGTACAGGAACGCTCTCATCAGACAGCATCAGCGATAACGTGCAGGCACCAGCACTAGGTGAATCAATCAACTGTACCGGCGGCGATATCTGTGTCAACCAAACCGGCTGGTGGCGAGATGGCGGCGCGTTCAATGCGAGCGGAACACCGATACAGGCAGCGATCGATAGCGCAACCGATGGCGATACAATCTGCGTATGGAATGGGAGTTACATCGAGAATGTGAACGTGAACAAGCGGCTCATGCTGCGAGGCGAGAGCGCGGATGTGGTGACGGTGCTGGCGGCAAATTCAAATGACCATGTCTTTGAGGTAACTATTGACAACGTGAATATAAGCGGATTTGCGGTGAAAGATGCAACGGGAGCGTCAGGAATACATCTTGGGAACAAGGTGGATTATTGTAATCTATCCAGCAATAACATCACGAACAACTCTAAAGGCATCCATCTCGCACCCACTGCTTCGGGTAATATCATAAACTTCAATAATATCGTCGGTAATTCTGCTTATGGCATCCACAATGAAAATATCAGTGTGAATGCTACCTGCAACTGATGAAATGATGTGAGCGGTCCTTCTGAAGCGGGCAATGGGACCGGGGATAAGATCTCTGTAAATGTGGACTACGATCCATGGCTCGATTCTCCATATCCGGAAGGAAAGCCGATCTATTTCACAAATGTTATAGTGACTACTGTCAACGGAACCACTGAAATCGATGCTCGGGAAGTGGCAGATACAAATGTTACGATCAGCACAACTGCTCCGGTGAACGTTACAATCGGTAACTACTCAAGGAACCCCGGAGCGGTCTTTGATGGGGAGATTGGGAAGTATATAGATGTGCATGTCAATGACACTATGAATGTTAGTTGGATCGAGATCAAGCTCTATTACACTGATGACGCGATTAAGGATCTGTACGAGGATACGCTAAGCATGTACTGGTTGAACGGTTCAGCATGGGAGGAGTGCTCGAATATTAGAGTCATTATCACTGATGTGGGCAACTACAGTGGCTACGTCTGGGCAAATATAAGCAGCGACACCACCCCTAACTTGAGTGAGTTCGATGGATTGCCACTTACTGCTGGTGGAAGAAAACGACCACTTTCGTTAGCACCACGAAGTAGAAGCGCTGGCATTTACCCATCACCCACTCCAACGCCGACGTTAGCACCTTCGCCATTGGCAACGCCAACTCCAGGTCCATCCCCCGCCCCAACACCTGCACCTTCGTCATTGGCAACGCCAACTCCAAGCCCATCTCCCACTCGAACATCTTCATTTCTAACTAACCCCCTATCAGCTGTTCCATCGGAGATAATAGCGGCAATTCTCGCTTTGGTGCTACTTATAGCAGCCGTATACTTGGTACTGAGAAGAAAAACGAAGTAAAAGATTTCTTATTTCATTCTTTGGGATGTGTTACTTTGGGAAATACGGACAAGATGAAAATATTGCGGAGTAAAATTACAATCAAAATAATTTTGTTTATGTTAGTAATTTGTATTGGGATATTAGTCATGCATGACGATGCTTTACAAAATGAGCTCCCGGATAAGGTTATACAGGTGAAGGAAGATAAAAACATCGTTTATTTCACTATGTGTTTCGAAGGCAGGATAAATATCCCTGATAATAATTCTAAAAAGGACATTATAACGGAATACCGTATGGCAACAGGCTTTCATGGAAGTAAGTCCGGTCATATTTTCATACCGGTTCATTGTATCGAATATGGTGACGATGAGGTCAAGGAATTGTTGCTCATGGAGTATATTATGAGCAGTAAATGGTTCGATGAGAAGTTATTTGAGGATGAAACGTACCTTAGTTATTACCACTCGGACGATGCGAAACAACATTTTAACGAACTAAAAGAGAAATTGGACGATAAAACACTCGAGATTGTAGATATACAACCCATCTACAGGGTGTATTGCCCCCGTGAAGAAGGCTCGCTCCCACTTAAAAAACAATATATTGTGTTTGAAGGCTCTACAAAAGACAAAGATATCGCAAATTTAGAAACCGAAATTACTGATACCTCTGTTATATTTAATAAAGATTTTAAATACGAAGAGGGAACAAAACTGTACATCATCCACTATGCTGAGCATACGATATATGATCATGTAGATGACATTGTTAAAGATCGTGAAACTTGTCCTTCTGAGTACAAGGATGTTTTAACAAATGCGAAGGAAGAAATGTTCGAAAAGATCAAAGACAGAGGGGCGGACATCGAGTCCGGCTACTTAGGCTCCACCACCCGCCCATGGAGGGCGTCAACAGCGTATCGGTTCACTGGATGCACGCCCGCGGGGTCCAGCGGGGCTCCAGTGCTGGATGGGCGGGGGCGTTGTGTTGGAATGATTACATGCGGTCCCGAGCTCATCAAAGGCGTCGTTGACCCGACAAATGCGTACTTCATCCCTTATAGAGATTTGGAAGCAGCAAGCAATGAAGCAGGATTTGAACCTCCCATAGATATATCCCCATTAGATAAAGTAACGGGAAGTAAGTTATATAACAGATATGGACTTGTTATGACGATTATTGGAATAATTGGCATGATTGTTGGGATAATAGACATGTTGAGGCGGAGGAGTAAAAAAATGAAACCGTGATGTCTATGTGACTGGAACATGACTCAATATATGTGCGCACAGATTCCGGCAAAGGTTGGCCGCTGATCCGAATCACCGGGGTCTGTGATTCAAGATTATGAGTAACTTCAGAGGTTGTATCCTCCTCTCGCTCAGTCTGAAGGATTTCTTATTCCTCTTCACCGATCTTTGGACCAATGGCGTAATCTGATCAACAAGCGGTTTAGTTTGGATGAGATCTTCCTCCTTCTCTTCTGCCTGTCGCTGCACCCGCGGCTCAGGCATCCGCATCACCTGCCCCGTAATTATGTGCAGAACTTACATGCTCAGCCCACCCCACATCTGTCTGCGCTTGCACCAATACGCGACCTCCAGCGTCATGACGTCCCGCAATTCATTGTGGGGTTTGGTGACTCAAAGCTGCTCAACTACAGCTATGACCCGGTCGAGCTCACTTTCCGTGATCACAAGCGGCGGCAGGAACCGGAGCACAGTATCAGCAGTGCAGTTCAGGAGTACGCCGCGCTCTCGTGCCATGTTCACCAGATCACCACACCCGGTCTCGAAGTCGATCCCGACCATAAGCCCGATACCGCGCACCTCTCGCACCTGGTTTCCGGCGAGCGACTCAATCGATTGCAACCGCCCCAGCAGATGTGCTCCAAGTGTCCTTGACCGCTCCACGAGCCCCTCATCCTTGATAACAGAGATCGTTGCAAGCGCGGCTGCACATGCAAGCGGACTTCCCGCGAATGTTGCACCGTGTTCGCCGCGCTCGAACTTGAGATCCTCGCGCGACGCCATCGCACCGATCGGAAATCCGCTGCCAAGGGTTTTTGCCATGGTCATGATGTCGGGCACGACCCCGTAATGCTCGTACGCAAACCATGCGCCGGTTCTCCCAAACCCGGTCTGGACCTCGTCGAGGATCAGCAGGATATCGTTTGAGTCGCAGATCTCCCGCACCTCGCGGAGATACTCTGCGGACGCGATGTGGATGCCGCCCTCTCCCTGAACCGCTTCGAGGACTACGGCTGCCGTATCCGGCGTGATCGCCTCAGCGATCGCTGCTGCATCGTCATATCTCACGAATGTGACGCCCGGGATGAGCGGCTCGAAGGGTTTTCGGTATTTCTCTGTGTGCGTGAGACTGAGCGCTCCAAGCGTCCTTCCGTGAAAAGAGTTCTCGCTTGCGATGAAATCGGTTTTCCCTGTGCTACGGCGCGCAAGTTTCATGGCAGCCTCGACAGCTTCAGTCCCGGAATTGCAGAAGAAGATGCGATCGAGTCCGGTCAGGTTAGCGAGTTCTTCTGCGAGTTCTATCTGCGGCTCGGTGTAGTAGAGGTTCGAGGTGTGTATAAGCGTCTCTGCCTGCGTCCGGATCGCTTCGACGATCTTTGGGTGGCAGTGCCCGCAGACGTTCACAGCAACTCCTGCGATGCAGTCGATGTACTCGTTGCCTTCCGCGTCCCAGACCCGGGCACCGCTGCCGCGGGTCAGGGTGATGGGCTGGCGGGTGTATGTGGGCTGGATGTATTTTGCTTCTGCTTCTATGAGGGTCATGGTTGCAAGGGTTATTGGTGCGGCGGGTACTTTTGGGTTTTGGGTTTACCAGCCACGCAATTTCACAACGGCACGGCTATGGCAGGTGCTTTACGACCACACTCTCAAACACGGATCGCGTATCATCCCCGGGTTTGAGCGCCATCAGCGCAACAAGTATCTCCTGCGCAACTTCGGGCTCGTGCATGATTGTGCAGTCAATGCAGCTCCAGACCATTTTGCCGGTCGAACTTTCGACATACTTGCCGCCTGTGCGCGTGTCGTTACACGGATAAAACGGACAGAAACAGAACGTACAGTCCTGCCCCTCAAAATGACATGGGTAATATTCGCAATCTCTTCTGCCCACACGTATTCCTCCCTTAAGCACATCCTCAATGTTTTTTCTGGCGAGATTCCGCCCCCACTCGGATATCGCGCTGCTGATCACATCGATCAGTTTCTGGTTCATGAACTCCGCATCGATCCGGATACAGTCCCTGCCGCACTCATGCACCTCAATCCCGTGCTCAGAGAGGCGGCAGATCAGTTCTGACGTGTCCATCCCGAAATCACTGATATCCACCAGTATCTGACTCTCTTCGCTCTTGATGATCGAAAATCCCCGTATATTTTCCAATTTTCCGGTCAGGTTGGCATCCATCTAAAACCTCATGGCAAATCCGGACAGTTCCTCAGACTTAGACTCGATTTCTTCGATATCCAGACCCGAGACGTTTGCAGCCCCGGGACCTTGCCTGAGCAGCCCGATCATCTCTTCGACCTTCTCACCCTGTCCCTGGATCGCGGTCTCGACGCTGCCGTCTGGCAGGTTTCTGACCCAGCCAAAGAGACCAAGATCGTTTGCGCATCTCACTGTGAAGTATCTGAATCCTACGCCCTGCACCCTACCGGTTACGATGATGCGAACCGTCTTCATGTTGTCACCTCACTATCGCGCAAAGTAGAGTTTTCATTCATCCGACTGACTATATCTCTTTTCTTCATGAGGCTTTGGGAGTATATCACTCGACCATCGCCCCGACCGGCAAATGGTGTCCGGATCACTATGTAGCGCCTGTATTCGGTTGCAGGGCTCTGTTTAAACCGGCACAATCGGAAATTCCAGTAAAAGCACTCCAATTTCCAGACCGTGCCATAAAACACCATCGTATCAGAAACCGGTACCCCTCAACGCCAGAATAACCTGACACCATCACACCTCCACAAAGTTTATATACGATTACCTCATAATGATAATAATAATGTAGAAAGATTCTGTACCGGTTCAAACCAACAGAATCCGATCACATTAGAGGTTGGCGCGTCGGCTCTGTGGAGGATGTCGATGACACAGCCGAAATAAACAGAAAAAAGGGGTAAACACAATGTACAAACACAGGTTAGTAAACATCTTGGCGATATCGATTATAGTATTGGCTATGATCTGCACGGTTTCGGCAGGTCCGGTTAGTATGTCTGTATCACAAGTTGAACTTGAGGGAATGACTGCCATACAGGAGGCAATAGACGCAAACGGGGGTAACTGGACAGCAGGCGAAACGTCTGTATCTGAACTTACGGTAGAGGAGAAGCTGCAATTATGCGGCGCACTAATAAATCCGATTCCGGACGATGCGCAGTTTGCGCAACCGTCTTTGAGGGCAAGTGTCACTTATGTCGAATCATTCGACTGGCGCAACAAGGATGGCAAGGACTGGATGACACCGGTTAGGAATCAGGGATCGTGTGGAAGCTGCTGGGCGTTTAGCGCGATCGGTGTTGTCGAGGCGGCGATCAACATCTATGCAAACGATCCGAACCTTGATATTGA
>JAUVWP010000029.1 GCA_030604085.1 Methanosarcinales archaeon
CGGGTGGTCGGAGGTGCACGCAAGGTCCAGGCGATGGAAGCGATCGCGGCCAGCCACGGCATGACACCCGGGGACGCGGTCGTTGTCGGGGATTCGATCACCGACTTTGCGATGCTCGGGTGTGTGCGGGATGCGGGTGAGATTGCGATCGTTTTTAATGGCAACGAGTACGCAGCCCCTTATGCGAACATCGCGCTCTGTGGAACCGATATCGGGCTCTTGTGGGAGTTTGCGCTGGCGTGTGCACGCGGGGATGATGCAATCGAACTGGCACGCAGGATGGAACAGAAATACAGGAACGATCCGCGGGTCGATTGCCTCGTTGGAGCGGATGCAGGTAAGATCGCAGATGTCGTGGATGCGCACAAGCGGTTTCGGAAACTGGTTCGCGGCGAGGCTGCGAAACTGGGGTGAATGAGACTGTTAGCGCCGTCCTGGAACCCCACCGCAAAATTTGAAACGAAAAAGAGAACCGGGCGGCGCGGGCAAGCACCACCATCACCTCAACACATCGTGATTGCGCCCGCCGCGGCATTGCAGGATTGCATCGAAGAAAGAATGAATAAGGACGCAGACGTAATAACCACATCATGTCGGAAGTCAAGATTTTCTGGGACCCACGAGGATTCGAACTCGACTCGCTTGGAAAAAAGAAGTATCTGAGGGCAACCGATGGCGACACGCCATACATATCCGTGCCGATCAGGATGCTTTCCATCGACACTCCCGAGGTACACTACCCTGGCACAAAGAAGCCGTCAAATAGCGATGATGACCTGATGCAACTCGCAGAATGGATCGATGCTGGCTCTGCACCTGTGAGCGACGGGCTTGGGGCGCACCTCTATCAGCGGCTTGCCACAGGCACGGCAGGCACGCTTCATGAAGAGCAGGGGAAGGCGGCAACAACCGCGTTTGAAGAACTGCTGACAGAACGGCTGACAAAGCCAAGCAGCAGAAAGAGGAGCGTCTACATCCGGGCTGCGGATCAGCACTTCGACCAGTACGGCAGGCTTCTTGCATACATGGCGCCGAGTTACAGCAAAAAGGAGCGAGAAACCCTATCCCGGGAAGAGTTGGCATCGTTTAACCTCCTCGTGGTCAAGTCGGGCTGGGCTGCCACGTTCATAATCTTCCCGAGCATCCCGACATACCCGGATCTCGTGGACTTCCAGGAGGCTGCAAAGACCGCCTACGAAAGCAGTATCGGTGCATGGGCGGATCCACTCGCGCTCACCGGCTACGAGTTTCGGATGTGCATACGACTCTTCGGGATCACAAAGAAACTCGTAGCAGGCAAAAAACTGACAGGATATGAGAAGTACGGCTACGTGTCCCGGTTTTGCGTGGATATGACCACAAGGGAGATATCTTATCCGGGATCGTATTACCGGGTTTCCCCGTACAACCGGCTCTTCGTCTGGGCAGAGGATGTCGGTGATGCGGTGGCTAAATTAAACCTCCTGCCAGCAGGTGCGAACGACTGACCTCTTGTTAAATCGCGAACGCATCAGCACCGCATGAGAAACTTCCCGCGAATACCAGTCATTCGCGAATGTCTATAAGTATGATGAACCCAACTATCACATAATCAGCCATGACAGCGAAAACGATATTAGAGATCAACGAACGGATCCGGGATGGCAGCGCCTGCGTCCTCACTGCAGAGGAGATGACCGAGTACATACGTGAGCATGGCGCAGGAAAAGCGGCGCAGGAAGTCGATGTGGTCACGACAGGCACATTCGGGGCGATGTGCTCATCAGGCGTATTCTTAAATTTCGGGCACTCCGATCCGCCGATCCGGATGCAGCGCGTGCACCTGAATGGCGTCGAGGCGTATTCAGGCATAGCCGCAGTCGATGCATATCTCGGTGCAACACAGCCGTCTGATTCGGACGAATCTTATGGCGGCGGGCATGTGATCGAGGATCTGATCGCAGGGCGGGAGATCGATGTACATGCCGAATCATCCGGAACTGACTGTTATCCGCGCAAGATACTGGATACCAGCATCACGATCGATGATCTGAATCAGGCGGTAATGCTAAACCCAAGAAACGCTTACCAGCGGTACGCCGCCGCAACAAACTCAACAAAACGCACTTTGTACACATACATGGGAACGCTCCTGCCAGGATTTGGCAATGTCGCATACTCAGGTGCAGGCGTGCTCTCGCCGATCTTCAATGATCCCGAGTTCAGGACGATCGGCATCGGCACAAGGATATTTCTGGGAGGTGCAAAGGGGCATGTGATCGGCAGCGGAACCCAGCACGATCCCGATAACAATTTCGGAACGCTGATGGTCTCAGGGAATCTCAAGGAGATGGATACGAGATACATGCGCGGCGCTATCTTTCGCGGATACGGTATCAGCATGTATGTCGGGATCGGCATCCCGATACCGATCCTAAACGAGGAGATCGCCGCCGCAACAGGGATTAGCGATGCAGAGATCAAAACGAATGTCCTGGACTACGGGGTATCAGGACGTCCCACTATGCGAGAGGTCACGTATGAGGATTTAAAGTCCGGAATCGTTGACATTAATGGAAAGGAGGTTCGAACTTCCCCGCTTTCGAGTTTTCATATCGCACGTACGATTGCAGATGAACTCAAGCAGTGGATCAAGGATGGCGAGTTCTTCGTGAGCGGTCCAGCAGAGCGGCTGCAAAGACACGGCACAGTAAAGCCGATGCGAGAGGTCCATGGGCAACTGCTGGTGCGGGATGCGATGTCTGAACGTGTGCACACCGTCAGCGTACACGCAGAGATCAAAGAGGCGGCTGAACTGATCATCGAGGGCAAATTCAATCACCTGCCAGTGCTATCAGAGGACGGCGCCCTTGTCGGAATCGTCACCTCATGGGATATCTCAAAAGCAGTGGCACGCGGGGACACTGGCACCGTCAGGAGCGCGATGACCGAACGCGTGGTCACAAGCATCCCTGATGAGTTTATCGAGATTGCGGTGCGGAAGATGGAGCGACACAAGATTTCAGCGCTTCCTGTGATCGATCCGAACCGGAAGGTCATAGGGATGGTCACAAGCGGAGATCTGAACAAACTGCTGGTGCGGAGATGAGATGGGCAAAAATGAAATCATCTTTGGTGATTGCCAGAAGATGCAGATATCCCCAAAACCCCCAAAGATTGAAAGACTAATGACACAATGACACAACCAGAGGGGAGAGGGCGGATGTTGCTTGTGGTGCTGTGACGTGTTTTGAAAATGAGACCAGTACCCCGATCCTGATCCGCGCCTACCCGATAATCTTATAACGGTGCAGGACTTGTGTGATGTTGGGTGATTCCCAAATGGTCAGTGTAAATAAATACGGATACCGGGCATTCAAGGAGATGCTCGATTGTGCAGAGGAACTCGATATTGAAGTATCAGAGTTAAAGAACGGAGCAACCATCGTCGACGCTGGTGTGAAGGCAGCTGGTGGATACGGTGCTGGCATGTATCTCTCAAGGTTATGCCTTGCAGATCTCGCAGACCTCAAGTACATACCATACCAACTGGGCGACTACACCGTCCCTGGCATTCAGGTTGCAATCGATGATCCGGTCATCGCATGTATGGCATCCCAGTACGCGGGCTGGAGAATTATTGCTGGAAAGTACTTTGCAATGGGCTCCGGACCGGCGCGTGCGCTTTCGCTGGATCCGAAGGAACTCTATGAGGAGATCGGATACAAGGATTCTTCGGACAAGGCGATCCTCGTACTCGAATCGGGCGAACTTCCGAATGAAGAGGTTACCGACATGATCGCCAAGAAATGCGGCGTCGATCCAAAGGAACTCTACATCGCGGTTGCGCCAACCTCATCGATTGCAGGATCCGTGCAGATCTCCGCGAGAATCGTTGAAACAGGGATCCACAAGATGCATGATCTCGGATTCGACATCACAACTATCAAAAACGGATTCGGCATAATCCCGATCTCGCCGATCGTTGGAGACGACACCAAATGCATGGGTACGACCAATGACTGCATCATATACTGCGGCAAGACGTACTACACCGTCGATTATCCGGATTTCGACGAACTCACCGACTACGTGAAGAAGGTGCCGTCAGAGACGTCCAGAGACTACGGAAAACCATTCTTCGACACGTTCAAGGCGGCTGGCTTCGATTTCTTCAAGGTCGATGGTGCGATGTTTGCGCCTGCTGAGATCATAGTAAACGATCTCAAGAGCAAGAAGACGATTGCATGTGGTACTGCCAACCCGGATATTCTGATCCAATCGTTCGGCATAAGTAAAGTATAGATTGCCCGAAATACTTCGGGAATCTTTTTTTTCTTTTTTGGATTCTTTGTAACTGTCTGGTCCAATGAGCTGTTTCAGAATGGCGGTTGATGTCACTGTTTTTGAGACTTTTACGTACCAAGCCACAGAAAAATAGCCGCAGAATACGATCTGCAAAAGCACGCGGCGAAGCCGGTATCACCGAAGGCAGCACACAGAGTAATGCAAGAGTTTTTTAATCGATCCTCCGCGTTCCTCTGCACTCCCTGCGGTTAAATTCGCTGTTTGGCTCCGGTAATTCCCGTGCTTTCCTGCTGCCGACAACGGACCCCGTGTAGGCGGAAAGTATTATAAGAAGACATTCCATATATTTCAAAGATTAAGACCTCGTGACAAGGTCGAGAGTGCGGGAGTAAGACTTACAATAGTTACGAAAGTTGTCAAGAGGTATGGAGAAACGATTACGGGGAGGTAAACAGTCATGGAAACGATATGTGAGGTAGTCGAGATTCTGCTGGTGGAGGATAACCCTGGCGATGTGCGCCTGACACAGGAGGTCCTCCGGGACGGTAGGGTACGAAACAACATGAGCGTGGTGAAGGATGGTGTGGACGCGATCTCATTCCTGCACCAAACCGGAGAGTATGTCGGTGCTCCCCGACCGGATATCATCCTGCTCGATCTGAACCTGCCAAAGAAGGATGGCAGAGAGGTGCTCGCAGAGATCAAAGCCGATCCCGACTTAAAAAACATTCCGGTAGTGGTCTTGACCACATCGAGTGCGGAACAGGACATCTTCAGATCTTATGATCTCCATGCGAACTGCTACATCACGAAACCTGTTGATCTGGACCAGTTCATCAGGGTGATAAGATCGATCGAGGATTTCTGGCTAACGATTGTGAAACTGCCGCGGGGCGAAGAAGATGATAGATAGGCAGATTAAGGTCCTGCTGATCGAGGACAACCCCGGAGATGCCCGCCTGATAGAGGAGATGCTCTTCAAGGTGAACGGCTCTCTCTTCGATCTGGAGAATGCCGACCGGCTCTCGGATGGGCTAACGCGCATCCAGAAAGGCGGGATCGATGCGGTTCTGCTCGATCTCGGACTTCCGGACAGTTCCGGGCTTGATACATTCGAGAAGGTGCATGATCAGGCACCGGAAGTTCCGATCGTGATGCTCACAGGTCTTGATGATACGGAGCTTGCCCTTGAAGGCGTGCGCATGGGTGCACAGGATTATCTGGTCAAAGGCAGGGTGGATGGTGATCTGCTGGCACGCACACTACGCTATGCAATCGAGCGAAAGACGGTGGAGGCGCGTATCGAGCACTTAAACAGCGTCCTTAAGGCGATCAGAAATGTCAACCAGTTGATTGTGACGGAGACTGAGAGAGACAGTCTCCTCAGGAAATCCTGTGACGCGCTTGTGGATGCACGGGGCTATGATGCTGTATGGCTCGGTTCACTAGAGGATGGTGAAAGATTTGCCACTGTCGTAGGTTCGGGTTTTCCGGATGCTGTCTCACGTTTCAGCAAGCATGTAACAAGTGGCGATCATCCTCCCTGCATCAGAGATGCACTGCGGGAGGGGGAGAAGGTTCTGGTTCTGGATAAATCAAGAGAGTGTGGAGACTGTTTCTTCAAAGACGCGTGTCTCGGAAAGGAGGCTCTGATCGTCCGCGTAGAACATGCGGACCGGTTCTTCGGACTGCTCGCCGTATTACTTGCGCCCGGTGTTGCTGTAGATGAGGCGGAAAAAGGACTTCTTACAGAGGTGGCTTCTGACATAGGGATCGCTCTTCATAACAGTGAGATGAGGGGTGCACGCAAAGTTGCAGAGGACGCGCTTCTGGAGAGCGAGGAAAAATATAAAACACTTTATAATTCTTCCAGAGATGCCATCATGATATTAACTCCTGAAGAGGGTTTTCTCGGTGGAAATAGTGCTGCTGTAAAAATGTTCGGATGTAAAAGCGAGGAAGAATTTACTTCCAAAAGTCCTGCTGATTTATCTCCTGTTTACCAGCCAGATGGAACCTTATCTTCAGTGGGAGCCCAACAGAACATGGCAATAGCCCTGAAAAAGGGATCATATTTCTTTGAATGGAAACATAAACGAATTAACGGGAGGGAATTTTTCGCTACCGTTTTATTAGCCCGGATGGAACTGCAAGGCAGGGAAATTCTTCAGGCGACTGTCCGCGACATCACCGAGCAGAAAGCTGCTGAGGGCGCTCTTCTGGAGAGCGAGAATAAGTTACGGCTGATTATAGAGAATATGCCGGTCATGCTGGATGCATTCGATGATAAAGGAAACATCATAGTATGGAACTCTGAATGCGAAAAAGTGACCGGTTTTAACTCGAGGGAAATTATTAATAACCCAAAAGCTGGCAAAATGCTTTACCCCGATAAAGATTACGAGAACTATATCCACTCGACGCTTATGGAGTACGGGAGTAACTTCCGGAATCTGGAATGGGACGTTGTTTGTAAAGACGGCAGTAATAGGACGATACTATGGTCGAATATATCTGAAAAATATCCTATACCGGGCTGGTATTCGTGGGCGATCGGGATCGATATCACAGAGCGCAAGGTTGCTGAGGAGCTGCTTCGGGTGGCTGGAGAACGGTTCAAGACGATTGTGGAGACAGCACCCAGCGTCCTCATGATCAGCGATGCGGAGGGCGGCAACATATATGTCAGCCCAAACTGCGAGGAGTTTACAGGATACAATCCGGATGAGCTTACAGGCGGGATAATGCAGCGGGTGCATGAGGATGATGCAAAACGGGCGAAGGATATCTTTGATCACACCTTCAGCAGAGGCGTGGGGTGCAAGGATTTTGAATACAAGGCGGTTAAGAAGAACGGAGATATCTGGTATGCATCAAGCTCATGGGAGCCGATTATAGATGCGAAAGGGGAGTTTAAGGGGGCAATCTCCCAAACAATCGACATCACAGAGCGAAAAGCTGCTGAGGACGCACTTCTGGAGAGCGAGCGGAAGTACAGTGAATTCTTCGGAACATCGAGAAACCCGGTCTTTATAACCACGAAGGAGGGCAAGTTGGTAGAGTCCAATGATGCCTTCATGGAAGTTCTCGGCTACGAAACTATGGATGAACTACTGAAGATTAATGTATCGAAACATTATGAAAATCCTGACGATAAGAAGAGATTTAACCGGGCAGTCGAGCAGGATGGATTTGAAAAAGAGTTTCCTGCCAATTTAGTGAAGAAAGATGGGGGTATCATCAACACCCTCATCACAGCAACTGTAATAAAAGACAGAGACGGGAACGCGACCGGGTTTCAGGGGACGATCCGCGACATCACAGAACGAAAAACTGCTGAGGACGCGCTTAAGGAGAGCGAGGAGAGGTATCGAGTGCTGTTTGAGACCGCCAAAGATGCTATATTCCTGAATGATGAGACTGGAAAGTTTATGGATGTCAATTCTGCGGCTTGTGAATTGCTTGGCTATAGCAAAGAAGAATTGTTAAAACTGAGCAACAGGGAGATTGACGCCGATCCAAGAGGATACGAAGCGTTCACGAAAGTTCGGAATGGACTGATGAAAGAAACAGTGTTTGAGGTGAACCAGCAGAGGAAAGATGGTACGCTCGTACCTGTGGAGATCTCTGGAAAAAGCTTCGAAATCGGTGACCGTAAACTCTTTCTGGCGATTGCTCGTGACATCACCTCGCACAAGCGAGCGGAAGACCAGATAAAAGCATCCCTGCGAGAGAAAGAGGTGCTTCTGCGGGAGATTCATCATCGCGTAAAGAACAATCTCCAGGTTGTTTCGAGCCTCCTTAATATGCAGGCGCGAAATGCTAAAGATAAAAACACGATCGAGATACTTTCCGAAGCAAGGGATCGGATAAAGACCATGTCTCTTATCCATTCCCAATTGTATGAGAGCAGGGACCTTGCAGAGATAAATATGAAGGGGTTTGTGGATCTGTTGCTCGGGCAGTTGCTCCAGAGCTATCCGGTCGGGGATACGAGAATTACTCCTGTTGTCAGGGCGGATGATTATCCATTCCCGATATCGGTTGCGGTGCCTGTCGGATTGATCATCAATGAACTGCTCTCAAACGCGCTGAAACACGCTTTTGTTGGGAGGGACGAAGGAAAGATCGAGGTCAGCCTCACCGCATCAGAAGGAGGCGGGATCCATCTGACGGTGGGCGATGACGGCGCCGGACTGCCGCCTGGATTCGATATCAATGAGTCAAAGACGCTTGGTCTCCGTCTCGTAAAGATCCTCACTGAAGACCAGTTGCAAGGGACCCTGGAGGTCACGAGCGATGGTGGAGCAACCTTTGCGATGGAATTTGACATAGATGGTGGTGGGTCTGCCGGTTGACCGGAAGTGTTTTTTACGTTTGGGGGTACTATCAATCCGGGTGTTTTCCGCCGATTTTGTTGTGGTCAAATCGACCCCACCCAAGCGGTAAAAGTCGCCGGATTTAACCACGGAGGACACAGAGAGCGCAGAGTTTTTAAACCGATCCTCCGTGTCCCTCTGTATCCACTGTGGTTGTATTTCCTACTGATGTCATTTAGTTGGCATAAAATCAGCACCAAGGGATGGCTGCGCCGATGCTCTCGCATTCACGAATAATGGCGAATGCCACGAATGTATCTGCCACAAAATCAGAGTGAGTTCACTGAATAATTCGATTGTGCCGCGTTCAAGGAAGGGGGTTGTCCGATTTCCATACGTACGTTGAATGAGCGATATTTTTATTAGGACTTGCTGCAAATCACCAATGAATAGATACTAATGCCCTATCAAAAACTGGTCCAAACCTCTTCAGGAATCAGGAAAGAATTGATAGGTGGAAAAGTAAATGAATATCCGAACAAAATTTCTTGCCGTCATGGTTTCGCTTGTTTTGATTACAGGCATGACCGCCATCCTGATTGGTAGAACCGTCTCAACAAGTATCATCGAAGAACAGGTCGGCAATAATTTAGAGACGACCGCGCAATCAAGAGCGAACCATATCGCGACGATTTTGGGGGAGTATGACCAGGAGACTGCACTGCTGTCAGTAGAGAGTGCTTTCAGGGACGTAATGGATGAAAGCAAAAATCACACCCGGAGTATAGAGGCTACCAACCTGAGAATAAGTAGTGCGATACAGGCGCATGACGCTATTTCAGGGACCCGGGTTATGGATAAAAATGGTACCGTGGTTGTTTCCGGTCATGCGGATACTGAAAGCGATGAAAATATGAGTGAACTTTTCCGGATAGAGAATGGAAAAATTCGCGTTATGAACCCAAGTACTTCGGTATTCACTGGCGAGGATATCATACGTGTAGCAACGCCGATCCTGGTGGATGGTGAATTCTCAGGGGTTATCTTTGTAGACTTTGACGCAGAAAAAATATTTAAAATAGCAACAGACAGAACAGGTCTTGGAGAAACCGGGGAGATATACATCCTGAACAGGGGTGGCTACATGATAATCCCGTCGAGATTTATTGATGACACGCCTCCGAAACAAGATGTTGATCCCGAGCATTTTGGCAACACATCAGCAGCAGCATTATACACGAATTATCGCGATGTGAACGTCCTCCGGGCTTACGCACCCATACCTGCGATGGACTGGTGCCTGGTTGCAGAGATCGATGAAGCGGAGGCGTTCGCATCGGTCACCAGACTAACTAATACGATGTTTTCTGTCTTTCTCGGTCTTTTACTCCTTGGCATATTGGTCTGCATCCGGGTATCAAGAACGATAACAGACCCGATTGTGAAATTGCATCGTGGCACTGACGAGATAATGAAAGGGAACATGGATTACAAAGTCGGTACCGGAACAGAGGACGAGGTCGGGGAACTTTCAAGGGCGTTTGATGCGATGACGTCCAACCTGAAAAAATCCGGAAGGGAACTTGCAGAGTACAGTAAAGGTCTTGAGAAGAAGGTGGAAGAGAGAACTGCGGAATTGGATGAGTTGCTTGAGGAACAGAAAGCCCTGCTCTCGACCATTCCGGCATTCGTCTACTTCAAGGACAGGAATGGCAATTATATTGCAGCAAACAAGGCGTTTGCCGATAAGACCGGAACTTCGGTAGATGAAATAGCAGGTAAAACAGATTATGATTTCTTCCCGAAAGCGCAGGCGGATGCCCACAGGGCGTATGACTATGAAGTGATGGAATCCGGCGAACCAAAGTACGATATCGAGGAACTTGTCACCGAAGCAGACGGTGGGTTTGGGTGGACTTCCACAAGCAAAACCCCTTTCTTCGGTTCCGGTGGCGAGGTCATCGGCATGGTCGGGATGACGCTCGACATCACCGAGCGCAGGAAGGCGGAAGACCAGCTAAAAGCCGCCTTGAAGGAGAAAGAGGTGATGCTCCGGGAGATACACCACAGGGTAAAGAACAATCTCCAGGTCGTTTCGAGCCTCCTAAATATGCAGGCGCGAAATGCTAAAGATAAAGACACGATCAGGATACTCTCCGAATCGAGGGACCGGATAATAACCATGTCTCTTATCCATTCTCAATTGTATGAGGGCAGTGACCTTGCAGAGATAAATATGAAGGAGTTTGTGGACCGGTTGCTCGGGCAGTTGCTCCAGAGTTATCAGGTCGGGGATACGAGAATTGCCCGTGTTGTCCGGGTGGATGATTACCCATTCCCTATATCGGTTGCGGTGCCTGTCGGATTGATCATCAATGAACTACTCTCAAACGCCTTAAAACATGCTTTCGAGGGGTGGGACGAAGGCAAGATCGAGGTTAGTCTCACCGCATCAGAGGATGGTAGGGTCAATCTGAGGGTGAGCGATGACGGTGTTGGACTGCCGCCTGGATTCGATATCAATGAGTCAAAGACGCTTGGTCTCCGTCTCGTGAAGATCCTCGCCGAAGACCAGTTGCAAGGAACCCTGGAGGTCATGAGCGATGGCGGAGCAACCTTTAATATAGAGTTTGACATAGATGATGGTGGGTCTGCCGGGTTGACATGAAGGAAGCGGATTTGAGACTTGAATTACTTTTGCAGTCTCACTGACAACTGACATCAAAACCCCGGGAGAGACAAAACACACCGGGGAGATACTATGAAAACAGCGACCGTAGATGGTTCAAACAAGAAGCCAAATATGAGCGGTCTACTTATCTTCCTGCTGGTAATCGCTTTAATCATATCATCAGGCTGCATCGATAAGCAAGGGGGACTCGAAATAGACCTCGACAGAACAGAGGAAGGGGTTGTCCGAGTTTTAGAGAACGATACAGACGTTGTCTATTTCGGATTTGACCTGCGGTTGAGTCCGAAAGAAGATGCAAGAATCTATGCTCCGTTTTTGCAGTACTTAAGCGAGGAGACTGGGCGCACGTTTAAGATACACTTCACATCAGAGTACGAAACCACGCAGGATAATCTCGGTTGCGGCATCACGCAGTTTGCAGCACTCGGCGCACTCAGCCACATCAAAGCGCATGATGAGTGCGGCGCAATCTGTATTGCCAGAGGTCTGAATGTACAAGGGCGCTGCGAATACCGCGCTGCAATCGTTACACGCCCGGACAGCGATATCGAAGAGCTGGAAGATATACGCGGCAGGACTTTCTGCTTTGGTTCATTCTACTCGACGCAGGGTCATCTGATCCCTAGAAAGATGCTTGAGGATGCAAACATAACGCTATCTGATCTCAGACAATATGAGTACACCGGATCACACAGGAACTGTGCTAATGCAGTGATAGCCGGAGAGTGTGACGCAGGCAGGATGCAGGACACGATGGCAAGCGCCCTTGCTGATGCGGGTAAGCTTACGATCGTGGCTTTTTCTGATTATTACCCGAGCAGCGGAATATCAGCAAACAAGGATGTTGATCCTGCACTTTTAGAGTCTGTGAAGAAAGCACTGCTTGCTTTTGAACCGAAAGGTAAGCACGCCGGGAATCTAACCGACTGGGATAAGACAGAGATGCCAGGTGGTTTTGTGGAGGCGGATGATTCTGGCTATAAAGAACTGAGAGCGCTTGCAACGAGGTATGGCATGGTAGAGCAGGGGGTGGTGGAATGAAGATAAAGTACAAAGTCAACCTCTTGATCGTAATCCTGAAGGTCATTATGGCATTGCTTATAGTGGTTTCTGTAAACTTTGTGGCAGGGCAGGTACTCGAAGAAGAGATGCAGGAAAAGGACTTAGCCATCACAGAACTTTTAGCTTCCGAGATTGCAAATCCGCTCCTGGGCGAGGATGACCTGCGAGTTCAGGAGATCATTGACAACCTTAAGCGGCAAAATGCAGACGTGAGATATGCTTATGTGGTCGGTTTCGATGGGACTGTGGTTGCACACACATTTAAGGATGGCTTTCCGGTCGAGCTTATCACTGCGAACCCAATACCATCCGGAGAAGATGGTGCAATCCAGATACTATCCGCAGAAGGAGAATCAATTCAGGATGTTGGTGTCCGCGTGCTCGAAGGCATGGATGCAAAGATCCATATCGGATTTAGCAGGGCACGTCTCTTTGAAGCCATCGCGAGGACTACCAGCACAATCCTCATAATAGCCGCCCTGGTTTTGTTGTTTGGCATTCTTTTGAACTCTTTTCTGATGCAGAGGATGATCAAGCCCATAGAAGCACTGGTAGAGGGGACAAAGAGAGTAGGCGACGGAGATTTCGACTTCCGGATAGATGTTACGAGCCGTGATGAAATCGGAACACTCACAGAGTCGTTTAATTTGATGACTGCCGAGCGCAAGCAGGAGGAAGAGGTGCTGCAGGAGAGCGAGGAGAGGTATCGGCTACTAGCGGATAATACGCTTGATGTCATCTGGAAGATGGATTTTAACCTCGAGTTCACATATAGCAACCCGGCAATTTTTGACATGTTGGGATTTACTCCGGAAGAGTGGATAGGAAGCAGATTACCGGAACATTGCTCACCTGAAGAAATGCAGAAGATACAGAGACTGATTACCCATGAGATAGAGAATCCGAAGAAACACACAGGGGTGGTGTTCGAAACCAGTTTTTTCACTAAAAATGGCGAGGAGATCCCCTGCGAAATAAACTCGAGAATACTCTTTGACGAAAACGGAAGACCGACAGAGTTGCAGGGCTCCACCAGGGACATCACCGAGCGCAAGCGGGCGGAAGAGGTGCTGCAGGAGAGCGAGGAGAGGTATCGGCTATTGGCCGAGAATACGCTTGATGTCATCTGGAAGATGGATTTGAACCTCGAGTTCACATATAGCAACCCGGCAATTTTTGACATGTTGGGATTTACTCCGGAAGAGTGGATAGGAACCAGATTACCGGAACATTGCTCGCCTGAAGAAATGCAGAAGATGCAGAGACTGATGACCCAGGAGATAGAGAATCAGAAGAAACACACAGGGGTGGTTTTCGAAAGCATTTTTTTCAATAAAAATGGTGAGGGGATTCCCTGCGAAGTAAACGCGAGAATACTCTTTGACGAAAACGGAAGACCGATAAGTATGCAGGGCACCACCAGGGACATCACCGAGCGCAAAGCCGCTGAGGCGCACATAAAACACTTAAACAGCGTTCTTGAAGCCATCAGAAATGTCAACCAGTTGATCTTAGTGGAGAAGGACAGGGACACTCTATTCCAGGAAGCCTGTGATGCCCTGGTAAAGGCGCGGGGCTACGATGTAGCATGGCTCGGATTCTCAGAGGATGGCGAGACCTTTGCCATGGTCAAGGGTTCAGGTTTTCCGGAAGATGTCTCCCGTTTCTGCGAATATATGATGAGCGGCGATTATCCGCCCTGCATCAGAGACGCACTCGCTCGAAAAGACCGTTTTGTAGTCATGGACAAATCCGAAGAGTGTGGAGATTGCTTCTTCGAAAGTGTATGTCGCGGCAAAGAAGCTGCGATCATCCAGGTCGAACACGCGGGCAGGTTCTTCGGACTGCTTGCCGTATTGCTTGCACCGGATGTCTCTATAGATGAGGAGGAAAAAGGAATCCTTGCGGAGGTGGCTGGAGATATAGCGTTTGCTCTCCACAATATGGAACTGGAAGAGGTGCGCAAGCAGGCGGAAGACCAGATAAAGGCATCGCTGAAGGAAAAAGAGGTACTTCTCCGGGAGATTCACCATCGCGTAAAGAATAATCTCCAGGTCATTTCGAGCTTGCTTGATATGCAGGCGCGAAATGCTAAAGATAAAGACGTGAAGGGTGCACTCTCCGAATCCATGAACCGGATAATGGCTATGTCTCTCATCCATTCCCAATTGTATGAGGGCAGTGACCTTTCAGAGATAAATATGAAGGTGTTTGTGAACCGATTGCTCGGGCAGCTCCAGAGTTATCAGGTCGGGGATGCGAGAATTGCCAGTGTTGTCCGGGTGGATGATTACCCATTCCCGATAGCAGTTGCGGTGCCTGTCGGATTGGTGATAAATGAACTGCTCTCAAACGCGCTGAAACATGCTTTCACTGGGAGGGGCGAAGGCAAGATCGAGGTCATCCTCACCGCATCAGAGAGTGGCATGATCAATCTGAGGATAAGCGATGACGGCGTTGGACTGCCGCCTGGATTCGATATCAATAAGTCAAAGACGCTTGGTCTCCGTCTCGTGAAGATCATCACTGAAGACCAGTTGCGCGGAACCCTGGAGGTTACCGGCGATTGCGGGGCAACCTTTAACATAGAGTTTGGCATCACTGATTACTGATGGTTTGCTACGAAGAGATGTTTGAGGAGTAGCACCCTACAATCAACTTATGTGCCGGTCATGCCGCATCGCCACGCACAGAAAGGGTTATGTGAAGTTTGTTGCAGAGGTGCAGGAGGTAAGATGGACGAACCCATATCATTGCGAGAACTTGTTGACGTTGATATAATCCAATCCATTCAGGACCGCTTTGCAAAGACAGTTGGGGTCTCTTCTGTAATTTTTTTGCCAAACGGTGATGCTTTAACGCGTTTTAGCAATCCAACCAAATTTTGCAGTCTGATACGATCAACAAAAGAAGGGAGACGGCGCTGTTTCCAATCATTCGCAGAGATGAGCAGAAAGGCACTCGAGTTAAGCGAGCCCGAAATTATGTACTGCTTCGCGTATGGTGCTCATTTCGTCGCGCCGATCATCATCGATGGTGAGCGCAAAGCAACCATGTATGCAGGTCAATTCAGACCTGAGAAGTTCTCACCCGAACAATTAAAAGAACTTGAAAAGATCGCTGTGGAGATCGACGTGGACCCGGAACTACTCGCCAGAGAGGCGAAGAATATGCGTACGGTCAAAGACAAGGTGGTCTGGGCTTGTTTAAACTCGTTCTTCCGAACAGTGAAGGTTATTGCGGAACTTGGTGCGCATGCGCTTGAACTGCGCCAGGCGAAGGATGCGCTGCAGAATGCGCACGATGAACTGGAAATGCGCGTGCAGGAACGCACCGCCGAACTGATAGAGACAAACGAGGAACTGAGGCGAGAGGTTGCTGAGCGAAAAGCCGCGGAGGATGCGCTCCGGGAGAGCGAAGAGAAATACCGCACCTTGATCGAGAATGTTCAGGATGGTGTATTTCTCATCCAGGATGGGGAGCTTAAGTTTGTGAATGAGGCATTTGCCAGAATATCCGGCTACACGGTGGAGGAAATCCACGGGATGGGTTTTAGGGGACTTGTTGCACCCGATGATCGTGCTATGGTTACTGATCGCTACGTCCGGATGATGGCGGGGGAAGACATGCCTATGGAATACGAGTTCCATGGCATCCAGAAGAACGGGGATACGCGAACCACGGTCTATATGACTATTGGGCTACTCGAGTATCAGGGCGAGCCGGCAGTGATTGGAACGTTGAAGGACATAACCGGGCAAAAGCGGACAGTGGATGCGCTGCGAAAGTCGGAGGAAAAATACCGGACGCTCTTTGAGATTGTTAAAGACGCCATATTTTTGTCTGATGAGACCGGGAAATTCGTGGACGTCAATCAGGCGGCTTGCAAATCGCTCGGCTACAGCAGAGAAGAATTGTTGAGACTGAGCAACAGGGAGATCGACGCCGATCCAAGAGGATACGAGGCGTTTCTGAAAGTTCGAAATACGCCAGCGAAAGAAGCGATCTTCGAGGTGAACCAGCGGAGGAAAGATGGAACGCTCCTGCCTGTGGAGATCACCGGGAAATTCTTCGAGATCGATGGCGAACTACGCTCTTTGGCGATTGCTCGCGACATCACAGAGCGCAAAGCCGCGGAAGAGCGGATCAAACGATCCCTGCGAGAGAAGAACGTGCTTATGCATGAGATACATCACCGCGTAAAGAACAACCTTCAGGTCGTGTCAAGCTTGCTTTCTATGCAAGCACGAACCACCCGGAGTAAAGAAGCGATCGATGTGCTCTCTAAATCCCAGAGCAGAATAAATACTATGGCTCTTATTCACACTCAATTATATGAAAGTGGGGACCTGTCAGAACTGAATATGGAGGAGTTTGTAGGCACGTTGTCGGAAGAGTTGTTCCGGAGTTATCCGGTCAACGACACAAGGATTGCCCGGATCGTTAATGTGACTGATCGCAAGTTTCCGGTATCTGTCGGAGTGTATGTCGGGCTGATCATCAACGAACTGCTCTCAAACGCCCTACAACATGCTTTTGGTGAGGGGAAAGAAGGAAAGATCGAGGTCAGTCTCACCGCATCAGATAGTGGCAAGGTCAATCTGCGGGTAAGCGATGATGGCGTTGGACTGCCTCCCGGATTCGACATCGATAAAACCAGGTCGCTCGGTCTCCATCTGGTAAAGATACTCCTTGAAGACCAGTTACAGGGAAAACTGGAGGTCGTCAGCGATGGAGGAGTAACCTTTAATATGGAATTCGACATAGAATGTAATGGGGGCAGTTCATACGGAGAAGATAAGAATACTGATCGTTGAGGACGAAGCCATCGTAGCCGAGGATCTGGAACTGGCAGTTACCAATATCGGCTACGAAGTGGTCGGGCGTGCGGTTAGTGCGGATGCCGCTATAGATAAGGCGGTCAAACTGAAGCCAGATCTGGTATTGATGGATATCGTCCTTCGAGGGGAGAAAAACGGTATAGATGCTTCTCGGGAGATAAAAGAGAAGGTAGATATTCCTATTATATTCTTAACAGCGTATTCGGATGTCGGGCTGATCGATAGAGCCAAGAGCACAGAGCCGTACGCTTACCTTGTCAAGCCGTTTCAGGAGCGGCAACTCCTCGCATCCATCGAAACGGCGATTCACAAGAGCGGGATCGAGAAGCGGTTGGAGGAGAGTGAAGAATGGCTTGCAACAACCCTTATGAGTATCGGTGATGCTGTGATCGCCACCGACGGGGCAGGTTGTGTGAAGTCCATGAATCATGTTGCTGAGAGACTGACCGGATGGAAACAGGAGGACGCGGTTGGAAAACCCCTGACAGATGTCTTTAAGATCATAAACGGGGAGACCGGCGAAGAGATCGAGAATCCGGTAACAAAGATACTCAGGGAAGGTGTCGTTGTCGAGCTGGCTGACCAAGCGACGTTGATGGCAAAGGACGGAGCGAAGATACCGATCGATGATAGCTTTGCACCGATCAAAAATGATAAAGGCGGAATCATCGGCATTGTTCTGGCTTTCCGGGACGTAACCGAGCGGAAAGCCGCGGAGGGTGCACTGCGTGAGAGCGAAGAGAGATTCAGGAGGATGTTTGAGAGCATGGGTGATGCCGTAGCCGTCTATGAAGTGGTTGATGGAGGAAAGGATTTCATCTTTAAGGATTTTAACAGAGCGGCAGAGAAGGTAGACGATATAAAGAGGGAAGATTTGATCGGCAGGAGCGTGCTCGATGTGTTTCCGGCAGTTGCGGATTTCGGACTTTTCGATGTTTTCCAGAGGGTATGGCAGACTGGAAAGCCAGAGTATCACCCGATCTCCTTTTACGAGGATAAGAGGATCGCCGGCTGGAGAGAGAACTATATCTACAAACTGCCATCCAGCGAGATCGTTACGATCTATGAAGACGTTACCAAGCGAAAACAGGTGGATGAGGAGCGGGAGCGCCTCGTAAAAGAACTTGAAGAAAAGAACTCTGAGATGGAGAGATTCACCTACACAGTCTCCCACGACCTAAGGTCGCCGCTCACCACCATCCAGGGCTTTGCCAGCGTGCTCCGCATGGACCTGGAGAAGGGCGAGACCGAGAGAGTGAAAAAAAATCTGAAATACATAGAAAATGGGATAATAAAGATGGCGCGGCTCCTTAACGACACGCTGGAACTCTCACGCATCGGTCGCGTTGCGAACCCATCCGAGGACGTGCCGTTTGGCGAACTCGTGTCGGAAGCACTGGAACAGACATCAGAGCAGGTAAGATCAGGCGGGGTCGAAATCTCAATATCTGAGGACTTCCCTGCGGTCTATGTGGACCGGATAAAGATCGTTGAGGTGCTAGTAAACTTAATCGAGAACAGCATAAATTACATGGGCGATGAGCCGCACCCGAAGATAGATATCGGCTATCGCACCGATGATGATGAAACCGTCTTCTTCGTGCGCGATGACGGGATAGGAATCGACCCGATGTCGCACGAGAAGGTATTTGAGCTATTCTGCAAACTGGACCGGAGCACCAAAGGGACCGGCGCCGGTCTTGCCATCGTGAAACGGATAATCGAGGTGCACGAGGGTCGCATCTGGATAGAGTCAGAGAAGGGGGATGGCTGTACAATCTGCTTCACGCTGCCCGTTGTATCAGATTAGGCGATAAATGCAAAGACGCCGAGAGTGAGATTCGAACTCACGCGGTGCAGAGCACCACTGGTTTTCAAGACCAGCGCCGTAGTCCGCTTGGCTATCTCGGCAGCATGAGGACATCGCCCTGCTGGATTATATCACTTTCTCCAGAAATCAGGGATCAGTAGCACAAGCACAGTGAATATCTCAAGTCTGCCGATCCACATGCAGAGAATCAATACCAGTTTTCCGATCGGATGAACGCCACCGAAATGCGCGGCAGGACCGATGATGTTGAATCCGGGTCCCACGTTTCCGAGCGCGGTTGCAGCAGCACTCGTTGCGCTGACAGGATCCATGCCAAGGAGACTCAAGATCAGTGAAGCGACTGTGAATATGAAAATGTAGAGGATGAAGAACGATAATATCGCCTCCATCACGCCCTGTGGCACCATCTGCCTTCCGAGCCGGACTGGCAGGATCGCTTTCGGATGCAGCGATCTGAACAACTCGCGGTACCCGTATTTGATCAGCAGAAGCAGCCGTACAACTTTCGGCCCGCCGCCGGTCGATCCGGCACATCCGCCGACGAACATGAGTAGGAACAGCACCATCCTGGCGGCATCGGGCCATGCATCAAAGTTTGCTGTCGTAAAACCGGTGGTCGTGATGATGGCTACCACCTGGAACAAGCCGAGCCTGATCGAATCGAATCCATGGGTATTCCACAGCACAAGCACGATCAGCAGCGTTGCGCCGAATACGATGCCGGTATACAGTCTGAACTCAGAATCCCGAAAGAGATGCCCTGCCCCGCCACGCAGCACCCAGTAGTGCAGCGCAAAGTTAGCGCCCGCAACGAACATGAAGAATATCACGATGTATTCGATCAGGGAACTCTGGAAGAATGCTATGCTCTCGGAATGCGGCGAAAATCCGCCTGTCGACATCGTGCTGAATGTGGCGCAGAGCGCGTCATAAAACGTCATTCCACTGAGCCAGAGTACAAACACCTCGACAGCAGAAAACCCGACATAAACAGACCAGAGGATCTTTGCGGTCTGGCTGAGTCTCGGACTCAGTTTATCGCCAATGGGATCCGGCACCTCTGCGCGGAAGAGGTCACGTCCTGCAACCGCGAGTTTCGGAAGGATCGCAAGGAAGAGTACGATGATCCCCATGCCGCCGAG
>JAUVWP010000124.1 GCA_030604085.1 Methanosarcinales archaeon
ATCCGCATCCACGTCCGTAGTTGTTATCATAGACACCATCGCCATCAGCGTCTACGAGTCTGGAGCATGTGCCGTTGTAGTCACATACACCATCGCCGTCGGTATCCGCGTATCGGGCACCGCCATCACCGCCACCCTGACTGTACTGGGCAGCAACAACTCCTACGGAGAGCGCAACCAGTGCAACGATCAGGATTCCAGCCATTGTTCTTGTCTTTATCTTGCTTTCATCTCCTTTGATCTTAGCCCATCCGGGCACTTCAGTAATCCGTGGTTGCGCATATATATAATTATTCCAGAATTATATCCAAATCTCGCCAGAATCGTACCCAAATTCATTCCGAACTGAGGTAGACGAGCACCAGAAGCGCCATAAATTCGAGTATTTCCGGTATCACGTCAAGCGGTCCGACTACGCACATCTGACGTCCGCACGCAGCAGATATGCATGGAGTCAATATGACCGCCTGCAGGAGCAGGAAGGACGCAAATACCATCAAACCCAGCGTGAACTTCGATTTGATCCGGTGGTAACTTCGGACATAAATAGCCAGCAATAAAACCAGCAGCACCACGTTTGCTGCAGTGATCACCGTCTTGACATTCATTATAAAAACCAGGTCGTACATAAGTAGTTGCATGTTATCGCCTCCTCACTTGAATTTATTCCCAATTTTCTCCCAAATCTCTTCGAATAGCGCGTAATTCGCCTCCATCGCCGGAGATAGAAAATACATTGCGCCATAGCCGTTTCCTGTGGATGTGACCACGCTGTTCTCGGAAAGGACCTTCAGATGATACCTTATCGTCTTGTAGTCCAGTTCCAGCACCTCTGATAACTGATTGGCATTGTATGGGCGGTCACGCAGCGCATTGATCATTCTGGCACGGTTCACTCCGCCTTTCGTGCCGGCAATCAGCCACCATAGTACGCGCTCCATGGCATGGAGTTGGCAGGCATGTTTTATATCCTAATCGATCAGAACTTTGGACGAGTCGCCATAGCCTAATAATAATCCAGAACAACCAGGGTGATCCGGATGAAAGAACCAAGTACACTCATACCAGAACTGCGGCAGATAGCGCTTGATAGCGGCGCAAACGATCTGCGGCTGATCGCAACCGACATCATAAAAACCGCGGCATGGGTGCGGTTCAAATGCAGATACGGGTGCAAGGCGTACGGCAAGCACCTCTCCTGCCCGCCGTACTCACTAACGCCAGAGGAGACCGAAAAGATACTTTCAGACTACGAAGATGCCGTGCTCATCGAGTTTGTGGGACTTCCGAAGGAGACGACCGTTGATCCGAGGCATATCCACCACCATCTCAGGGATCTCATCCTGCAAGTTGAGGATGTGATCTTCAACCTTGAGCGACATGCATTCCTATCCGGTTGTTACAAGGCATTCGGATTCGGAGCATATCCGTGTTCGCTCTGCGAGATCTGTCTACCAGAGGAGGGTGATATCGATTTCCACACCGTAAAGCGGCTCTGCAGGCATCCGGATCGGTTGAGGCCGTCGATGGAGGCGAGCGGCATCGATGTGTACGCCACCGTGCGTGCGGCTGGGTTTGAACTTGAGGTGGCCAGATCGTTTGACGAGACGATCAAGACGTTTGGGCTGGTGCTGCTTCGGTAGCCAGAACTCGATCGAGAACCCACAAAAGAGCGCCCCCATCCAATCTCCGGAAACGACCCCCCGAATCTCGACTTCTCTCCCGTGCGATCACAAGATCGCAGCCCGCCCGCCCCCGGATCGCGAGGTCGCGCCTTTTGGTGGCGTCTCGGGACGAGAATCGTATACGATGGCGAGACCGCAGGCAAGCGGGGGCGGGCCACGGAGTTTTTAGAGCAACATTCTGCTAAGTACCATCTTCGAGTGGTGGAACTCATAGAGAAGGATCGCAAAGTGATGGAGCTGTCGGTTGAGTAATATTGTCCCAAAGCCCAATCATACGAAAAGGTTATGTACTGGAAGCGTCAAGTTGTGGTTGATCAATTGATTTATCGATGCAGCTTATGGGATTTGAGTAGTTCAGTTCTGTGCGCTTTTCTAAGTTGGTTGGTTTAAACTAAGAAGGAGGAAGAAAATTGTTTAGAGGAGAATCCTACGATGCACCAGTTGCCGAAGGCACGGAGTATGATGTCACCATAGAAGACATTGCCAGAGAAGGAGATGGCATAGCCCGTGTACAAGGTTTTGTGATCTTTGTGCCAGGCGCAAAGATCGGAGACAACGTCAAGATTAAAGTTGACAAAGTCATGAGACGGTTTGCAATCGCGTCTATATCAGATTGAATTATAAATCGTTTGGAGTTTAACATCAGGTTACGGGCGTGCATTTCGTGTTGCTGAACCGCAATGGTTCAACAGGCGATGCGCACACCCGGAACAATTTTTTTGTATCGGGTGCGGATCGATCCATGCATTACACGGCTTATGGACGATCAATTATTTTATTCGACTGTGCAACAACAAACTGTCGTGCAATCAGGTCACTGGGAATCCTGTAAAAAAATACAGCCAAGCATCTCTTTTGTGAATTCAAACGCCCCTGTGATCCCGACCGACTCAGGAAGCTCCTCGAGTCCTGCCCGTATGATCAGGTCCCCTATCTCGTGATCGATAACTTTTGCGATCCCGAGTATCGATGTCGTCGGGCGCGGATTCACATCCACCACATAGAGTTCGTCGCCTGCAACGATATCGACTCCGACATACCCCTTGCACCCAAGTACATCTGCCGCTTTTGCGGCTGTATCCATGACCTCATCCCACCGTAGTGTCTGGTACGGCACAACCCCGCCATTATATTTGATGGTCTCTGTTCCGATCTCGACCATCTGCTTGTTCACGGTGAGCGGAAGCACAGTTTTGCCGAGGATCAGGCTCGCGCTCAGGTGTTCTCCTGATACAAGTTCGGTTATGATGAAATCATCGCTCAAATTCACTTTTTCCGATAATGCCCTGCCCTTGCGGGCTGTGACATCGATGGATCGCTCCTGGCGAGCCATTACGATCGATATCCTCTCTGAGGCGCAGCCCGATCTCGGCTTGATCACGTACCGCGCACCAGTATCTGCACCACTTATGTTACCTGCACCTATATCTACATCATCGATGACCCTCGGCACAGCGATGCCGTTATCCGACAGGATACGAGAGCAAACGAGTTTGTCGGCACAGTTTCTCACGGACTTGCTCGGGCAGCCGAGATTGACCGTGCTTTCTTCAACGATCTCGGTTAAGTCCGCAAGAACATCATCCGGCGCGATCACGATCCCGGCATCGCAGGTACGCGCAATCCGTTCGATCGCTGTTGCGAAGCCGTCACTATCACAGTCACCACCACACCTGAGCGCATCTCCGCGGACTCCATGAACCTGCTCTCTGGCAGGATACCGCACCAGATGCCCAACTGCCGCGAAACTGTTCGCGAGAGTTGCGAGCATCGCGCATCCTTCACCAAGGATGTCGGGGTCCCCCGTTGCGACCGCATACTCAGCGACCATGACCTCCATTATATGATGCCGGTTCCGTAACCCGTGGCCAGTTTTCTCGTCTCGATCCTGCCGCACTCCGGACATTTGAGTTTTGAGTCGTGCCGAACCATTGCAGTTCTGCAGTTCGAACAGAGTGCCTTCATGACCCCCATCTCGGGTTCTGATGTGTCAAGGCGCATGTTATTGAGATCGATTATCTTTGCCTTCAAGATGTCGAAGATCCCAAACTCGTGCGCGATATCCTTGACATAAGCCCTCTTGACGTTGGATACGTGGACAACAGCAGATCCCACATTCGGGATCTCCCGGTCGACAACACCCTTCGCACCGGCGATCGTCACCATCGCAAGCGAGTCACGCAGTCCCACGATCTGTCCGATGACTACATCCCCTCTCTCGAGTACCGGGGGTGTGTCCGTGCACGGGATCACGGAAACCAGCCTGCGAGCGGTATTGACTCTGACTGTTCCTGTGATGGCTGCGTAGACGCCGCCGGTCTTCTCATACGTCTGTGCACCGGCACGGAACTCTTCAGTGGTTCCTATGAAATCGCCTGGAAGCACAAACGTGTCAGAATCATTCGTGGCGTTATTATCGGCGGTGTTACCGGCAGTATCATTGGTAATGCCCTGCCCTTCGGGCAGTGGAATCGATGAATCGTCCATTGTAGGCGATTCCTTACTATCCATGGTCTCTTCGCTATTCTTCTCTACCTTCCGTAAAACGGTTCGTTTCTTCAGTTTAATATGAATCCCTCATTTATATTTAATATTGTTAATATGTTCGAGCCATCAGCGTGGCTACTCCATCTCTTCCGCAGACCACACAGCATCCTGACGTGGCTACCCCCGATCCTGCCGCTCCGACCGGGATTCCGAGCATACGAAGCCCGGTCACCTCCTCTATCTCATGTCCACAATCCGGATCCTGGCACCAGTATATTTGCAAAATCCCCTGCACCTCTAACTCTAACGCCTCGTCAAGCGTCTCGCAGTCAAATATCCTCGAATCGAACTTCTGCGATGCGGCAGTGTACATATCAGCAAGTATTGTGTCCATGCAGTCCAGCACCTCGCTTGCAATCCGGTCGATCGGTACCGACTGTTTTACGGCTGTGTCCCTGCGCACCATCACAACCGAGTTTCCGGCGATGTCCCTCGGACCGATCTCGATCCTTATCGGCACGCCTTTCAGTTCCCATCTGTAATACTTGGCACCGGGATGTTCGTCGCGGTCATCGACCTTCACGCG
>JAUVWP010000140.1 GCA_030604085.1 Methanosarcinales archaeon
CCAATTTAATCCACTCCCAAAGCCGAAGATATATCACTCGTTATACAACCTGAACCCGTAGAGGATGTGCTTCAGAAGCCGGATGAGGGAAATCTTCAAGTCCGGTTCTGTGAGGGGTCTCATAGCAACATCGGGGCTATTACCCCAAACAAGAGGTGCGAGATGAGTCCTACTTGACATCTGATAATCGGCAGAAATCTCTGGATTTTCAGACAGTGTCCCTTAATCGCAGGGGCTAACGAATCCAATAGATATTTATTACATCGGGACAGTTTGTGAAGCGATCATTTAACATTGATGGAAAGCATTAGTTGAGGTATCGATGAAGCATATTGCTAGCAGGAGATAAAATGGAACTTGCAACAATCGGACGCGGAGATTTCACGCTCGGATTCAAACTCGCAGGTGTGAGAAAGACGTACGAAGTCACTGAGGATACGATAGAACCGACAGTGCGCGAAGTGCTTATGGATCAGGATGTTGGAATACTGGTCATGAATAACGATGATGCTTCGCTTCTTCCGGATGCGCTGCAATCGGCGCTCGATGAATCGGTCGTGCCGATTGTGGTTCTGGTCGGGGGCGGAGAGACTACCCAGCAGTTACGAGAAAAAATAAAACAAGCAGTAGGTGTTGATCTTTGGAAGTAAAAGGAACTATATACCGGATAGCAGGACCAGTCGTGACCGTCATCGATGTACCCACAAAGATGTATGATGTGGTCAAGATCGGCAACGAGGGGCTCATGGGTGAAGTAATAGGTATCGAGGGCGACAAATCGACCATTCAGGTGTATGAAGATACATCAGGCATCGCGCCGGGTGAGCCTGTCGAGAACACGGGTATGCCGTTATCTGTTGAACTTGGACCAGGGCTCCTTGAGAGTATCTACGATGGAATCCAGCGCCCGCTTCCCGTGCTCATGGAGATGATGAAGAGTGATTTCATCGAGCGCGGCGTTGCTGCCCCCGGGCTGGACCGTACCAGGAAATGGGAGTTCACCCCGGTCGCAACGGTTGGCACTGAAGTTAAGGGCGGAGACATCATCGGAACGGTTCCGGAGACCCATATCGAACACAAGATCATGGTTCCGCCGAACGTGTCAGGGGTCGTCGATGATATCAAATCAGGATCGTTTAAGGTGACCGATTGTGTATGCAAGCTTGCGGACGGTACTGAACTAACATTGATGTAGAAGTGGCCCGTACGTGATCCAAGACCGTCTCGTAAGAAACTGATGCCGAACATCCCCTTGATAACAGGGCAGCGGATCCTTGACGGACTCTTCCCGCTTGCAAAGGGCGGGACTGCCGCGATTCCGGGACCTTTCGGATCCGGTAAGACCGTTACCCAGCAGCAACTTGCAAAATGGAGTGATACCGAGATCGTGGTCTATATCGGGTGTGGCGAGCGTGGGAATGAGATGGCTGATGTCTTAAACGAGTTCCCGGAACTTGCTGATCCGAAAACCGGCAAGCCGCTGATGGAACGAACCATTTTGATCGCAAACACCTCAAACATGCCTGTTGCCGCGAGAGAGGCGTCGGTGTACACAGGAATGGCAATCGCCGAGTATTACCGGGATATGGGGTACGATGTTTCTCTGATGGCTGATTCCACATCGAGGTGGGCAGAGGCGATGCGTGAGATCTCATCGCGACTTGAAGAGATGCCTGGCGAGGAAGGGTATCCGGCATACCTCTCTGCCAGACTATCAGAGTTTTATGAGCGTGCAGGAAGGGTTGACACGCTCTCAGGGCTGACTGGATCGGTTACTGTGATCGGAGCGGTATCCCCGCCGGGCGGCGACTTCTCTGAGCCAGTGACACAGAACACACTCCGTATCGTCAAGATCTTCTGGGCTCTCGATTCGAAACTCTCGCAGAAGAGACACTTTCCGTCGATCAACTGGCTTGAGAGTTACAGTCTGTACACCGATCTTCTATCAGACTGGTACAACGAGCATGTATCGCCTGAATGGCTGCACCTGCGTGGTGGAGCGATGGAGATTCTCCAGAAAGAATCCGAACTCCAGGAGATCGTACAGCTGGTTGGTTCGGATGCGCTTCCCGAGGATCAGCAAGTGACGATGGAGGTTGCACGTATGCTCAGGGAAATTTTCCTGCAACAAAACGCATTCCATCCGGTCGATACGTTTTGTACGATGGATCACCAGTATAGATTGGTAAAGGCGATCTTAAAGTACTCCGATATGGCGAACAACGCTCTGGAAAGCGGGGTACTGCTTGAGGATATCCTCTCTGTGAAATCGAAGGACGATCTATCAAAGGTCAAGTTCGAAAAAGAGCTTGATAAGGAACTGGACAAGGTTCTCGCCACGATGGATGAGGAGTTTGAGACGATGCGGGAGGCAGTGAAATGAAGGAATACAAGACGATCAATGAGGTCTCAGGACCGCTTATCTTTGTGGAGAAGACCGAGCCCATCGGATTCAACGAACTCGTGTACATCAAACTGGAGGACGGAACCACGAAGCGTGGGCAGGTTCTCGACACCTCCAAGGATATCGTCGTGGTCCAGGTCTTTGAGGGTACAGGCGGCTTGAACCGGAGTTGCGGTGTCAGGTTCACAGGCGAGACCATCAAACTGCCAGTGTCGATCGACCTCCTTGGGCGAATCCTTTCAGGATCAGGAGACCCGCTCGATGGCGGTCCGAGGATCGTTCCCGAAGACCGGATCGATATCGGCGGCGCTGCCATGAACCCTTATGCGAGAAAGCCACCTGAGGATTTCATCCAGACCGGCATCTCCACGATCGATGGGATGAACGCGCTTGTGCGGGGGCAGAAACTGCCGATCTTCTCTGGTTCGGGACTCCCCCACAACGACATCGCTCTTCAGATCGCAAGGCAGGCAAAGGTGCCCGGGTCAGAGGAGGATTTTGCTGTGGTATTTGCCGGTATGGGAATCACGAATGAGGAGGCGCAGACATTCATGCAGGATTTCGAGCGGACAGGTGCCCTTGAGCGTGCTGTGGTCTTCTTAAATCTCGCAGACGACCCTGCTGTCGAGCGGCTGATCACGCCGAGACTTGCGCTTATTGCTGCCGAGTATCTCGCTTATGAGCATGATATGCACGTACTCGTGGTGCTCACTGACCTCACAAACTACGCAGAGGCTCTCCGGCAGATGGGCGCGGCAAGAGAAGAAGTTCCAGGCAGGCGGGGCTATCCCGGATACATGTATACCGATTTCTCAACCATCTACGAGCGGGCAGGCGTCATCAAGGGAAGGAAAGGCTCTGTCACGCAGTTCCCGATCCTTTCGATGCCAGGAGACGACATCACCCACCCGATACCTGATCTGAGCGGGTACATCACCGAAGGGCAGATCGTTGTATCGAGAGACCTGCACAGGAAGGGGATCTATCCTCCGATAAACGTGCTTCCGTCGCTTTCACGGCTGATGAACTCAGGGATTGGCGAGGGCAAAACAAGGGAAGACCACAAGGCGGTTTCCGACCAGATGTATGCTGCTTATGCCGAAGGAAACGATCTCAGGGGTCTTGTCGCAATCGTTGGGAAGGAAGCTCTCTCTGAGCGCGATCGGAAGTTCCTCGA
>JAUVWP010000026.1 GCA_030604085.1 Methanosarcinales archaeon
AGCGATTCGCAGGTCATTCCCGCGATATCGACACAAATGGGCGTCCTGCGGTTCGTTTGAGCGGCGCAGAGATCGCCGAATATGCACGGGACGCGGGCGCACTGATAGGACCGTGTCACGCGTTCACACCGTGGACTGCGATGTATGCGTACCATAATTCGCTTTCCGACTGCTATTCCGACCTTTCGGATTATATCTCGTTCGTTGAACTGGGGTTGAGTGCGGATACCTCTTATGCTGACCGGATATCCGAGTTGCACCGGCTGACTTTCCTCACAAACTCGGATGCGCACTCGCCATGGCCCAATAAACTTGCCAGGGAGTTTAACCGGTTTGAGATGCCGGAGATCACGTTTGATAATTTGAAAAGTGCGATTCTCAGAAAGAATGGGTATAAACCGATATTAAATGTCGGAATGTTTCCGGAGGAGGGAAAATACAACGAATCCGCATGTATACGGTGTTTCAAGCATTACACGCTTATGGATTGTCTGGCAAAAAAGTGGCGGTGCAGATGCGGCGGAAGGATCAAGAAAGGCGTGCATGACCGGGTAAACGAACTTGCCGATCTCCCAGTGCCCGAGCATCCGGACCACCGGCCGCGATACCTCCACCTGATACCGCTTGCCGAGATCATCGCGATGGCGATCGGGCATTCGAGCCCGTACACCAAAGCGGTGCAGGCAGCATGGAATACGCTCGTCAAAGGACCTGGAAGTGAGATTGCGGTGCTGGTGGACGGCGACCTCTCCGGTCTGGGCGGCGTAGACATAAGGATTGTGAATGCTATCCGTGCGTTCGGGAACGGGGAGGTGATCATCCATCCGGGCGGAGGCGGGAGATATGGGACAGTCGAACTGCCTGATGGCGCTAGTGGTGTCGATGGTGTTGGTGCTGGCGTCGGTGCCGATGCCGCGGGTGTCGCAGTCGCAAGACCAGCCGGGGCGGTATCAGACCAGCGAACGCTGTTTGATTTCGGGTAACCACTCATGTATATAAAACACTATCATGAGACTTCACTACACAGGCACTGCTTGACCCGGGATATATTGGAACCAAACAGGGAATTTAACCACAGAGGACGCGGAGGGCAAAGAGAGTTGTTGTTTTCTCTGTGCTCTCTGTGCTCTCTGTGGTTTTTCCAAAACCCATTTCAGAAGATAACAAAAAGTCTCGAATAGATAATGAAGATACTGATCATCGGGTACAGCACCAGATACCTCGTCTGCGCTGGAAAACGTGCAGGATATACTGTGTATTCACTTGATCACTTCGGAGATGTCGATCTCCTGAGGTGTGCTGATAAATATGCTTGTTTTGACGAGATAGTGGACAATGATGAGTTGTTGAGTATTTTAGATCAGTTGAATTGGGATTTCGATGCGATCATTCTCGGTACCGGGTTTGAATATGCAGATCTGGAGTGGGAGGGATATCGCGTACTCAATAACCCACCCGATATCGCAAGATCGATCGGTAACAAGAAGTCGTTTGCAGGAAAGATGGAGTCGCTTGGTTTCCCGCATCCCGAGATCTACGATATCGATGATGATTTTCTGTATCCGGTCATGGTAAAGCCGATCTACGGTGTCGGGGGGATCGAGAACCGGCTGGCGTGCAGCAGAGAGGAGATCTCGGGATGCGGGGACGATCTGCTGATTCAGGAGTACCTCGAAGGGGTTCCTGCAAGCGTCTCTGTCATCGCAACGCACGAAGACGCCGTGGCAATAGCCGTAAACGAGCAACTGATCGGGACGCCGTGGCTTTCCCCGCATAGATTCGCATACTCCGGGAACGTGACACCTTTCAGAAGCGAATACGACTGCGAGATGCGCGAGATTGCAGTTCAAGTGGTCAAGAGATTGGGGCTTGTGGGTTCAAACGGTGTTGATTTCCTGATCACAGATAAGGGTCCGGTGGTGATCGAGGTGAATGCGCGGTTTCAGGGAACGCTTGACACGGTCGAACACGTATCCAAGATCAGCGTATTCGATGCGCATGTGAATGCGTTTTCGGGGGAGTTGCCAGAGCTCGATCCTGATAACGAGAGCGGAACCGGATTTGCAGGAAAAGCGATCATCTTTGCCGATCACGATCTTGTCATCGACGAAGCGATCTCGGAACGACTTGCGAGAGAGCCGATTCGGGATATTCCAGAGGTCGGGTGCAAGATTCCTGCCGGAGATCCGGTAACGACCGTCTTCTGCACAGGACGCACCCGGGAGCAGGTGCTGGATGGATTGAAGGCGGCTGCCTGGCGGATCAGGCGATTGGTGTGAGGGTGCTGCCACCGCCATCAACATTTATACGGTAAAACTGTTGCAGCACTAAATATTTAATGTGCATCAACGCATACACAAGTTCCCATGAAAGAGTTCGAATCCGATTCTGCCAATGTCCGCATCCCCAAAGGATACAGCATGACCGTCATCAAACTATATTTCTGGGTGGGGCTCATCTCGGCGATCCTGCTTCGAGCGATACTAATTGCCGACCATTACAACGACTTCATTGCACGGGCGCTCTGGTACCTCGGAGTCATCGGGTACCTGTGGTTCTTCGCTCACAGGTACCACATCGCCAAACGCAGGTTTGGTGTGATAAAAGACCTGAATCTCCTCGGAAAGATACAGACGCAGGAACCCCTGACAGAAAAGGATTTTGAGGGACTCAATTACATCATGTGGAGCCTCTCGGTATCCAAGGAACGCCTGAATTATCTGGTCATCTTGACATTTTCCGTAATAGCTATCATCCTATCGCTGGTGCTGGATCTCGGGTTTGTGAAGTTTTGATGGCAGCGGAGTTTGAGTATAAGCGAACGGAAGCATAAATCAAATGCTACTCCATTGGAGTATATACCTCGGTCAAAAGCTCTTCCGGGGGACCTCTCGTGGGTCATTCAGATAAACTTCCCTTGTTGGACCCACCAACCTCTTCCCACTCTCTTCGATCCACGCAAAGAGTTTTTCATAAGTGGGCTCGCATTCCATTATCTGAAAATATCCACTATTTTGTCGATCATGACCGTTTCCGGACTTTTCGACAGTATATCTTCATATTCCTCGAATTTCCGTATCTGTTCCTTGCTTCCTACTATCGCAAGTGTCGAATCTTCCTCTACAATAATCTTTCCGTGTATATCGGTCACTGTCCTTCCTTCCTTCTCGATCCCGATGACTGTGCAGCCGACATTTGATCGGAGGTCGAGTTCTTCAAGTGTCTTTCCTGCAAACGGCGATCCTTTCCTGACATGGTACTTCTCGATCTCGATCCCCTCGTAGAGCATCACGACATCCTCTTCGTGCTCGGAGATTACGAGTTTCGCAACCATCTGCCCGACCACGATCGAGACCGATGCCACATAATCGGCGCCCGCCCTGTAGATTTTATCACATATCGGTGCGTTCGCCCTCGTCAGGATGATGGCATCCCGGTTCAGGGTCCTTGCGACAAGGGTTGCAAAGATTGCGTCTGTATCGCTGTTCAACGCTATTATGATCGTTGATGCAGACGCAACACCAGCCCTCCTGAGGATCTCTTCGTTCGAACCGTCCCCGACCACATAGTCAAATCCCTTATCTAACAGAGCGTCTTCGTTCCGGTCCACCACAACAAATTTTACGCGAGCGCGCTTTAATTCATCAACGATGCTCTTGCCGACGTCCCCATACCCGACAACTACCAGACGTTCTTCTTTCTCAATCGGCATATTCCAATCACCTCACCTGACCAGTTTCTTCAACTTGAGGAGTTGCGCTTCAGTTCCAACCGCCAGCAGAATCGAGTTGGATTTGATCACATCAGTCGGTTTCGGGTTTAACGAGAGTTCGCCACCTGCCCATAGCCCTATGATGTTGCACCCTGTCCGCTTCCTTATTCCGGCATCCCTCAAACTCTTTCCAATGAGTTCACTTCTCGGATAGATCGGAAATTCGATTATCTCGACGTCTTTTAGAAATTCGGTCGCACCGACCAGATGGCTGACCGTCGGATCCACCGCCTTTCTGCCGATGAAAGAGCCAAGCATCGACTTCGGAGCAATCACGTTGCTTGCGCCGGCATACTCCAGATATTCCCTCTTTGACAGATCATCAAGAATGGCAATTATCGTAAGATCGCTCATCTCTCTTGCGGTCAAGATGATGTTTGCGTCCATTTCATCGCTTTCATTGGTTATCAGGCAGTTAGCCGTCTGTATATTCGCTCCATCGAGTGTATCTCTATCGCTCGGATCCCCGTGTATGCAGAGGATGCCTTTCTCAAACAGATCCTTAACGATCGTTTCGTCGCTTTCAACCACCACGAAAGGCGTCTTATGATGCTCAAGTTCCTCGATCAGACTCTCGACCATCCGGCTATACCCGCAGATGATCAGATGATCCGAGAGTTTCGATGGCACGCGCGTGGGCAGCATGGATTTCACGCGTGCGTCGAGCCACGGCGTGAGGACCAGAGGAAATAGCATCCCGAACAAAAAGATCACGCCGGAGATGGCAACTATGGAAGAGAATACCCTTCCTGCATCGCCAATAAAATAGACATCCCCGTACCTCACAGTTGTCATCGTCGCGATGACCCAGTAGATCGCTGTTATCAGGCTCACATTCTCCATCTGCGAGGGTATGTGCTGCCCCTCTCTAAGCATCAAAAATAAAAAAATAAAGGAATATGTGGCAACGATGGTGGTGATAACGGTCAAATATAGCAGAATCGATCTTCTGATATTTTTGACCATTGCCACCTCATCACCGTCGAACTAACCGTGCCTGGAACCCATGATACTTCGAAAATCCCTCTGAATCCCTCTGGTCGATCACGGACTCGCCAAATGATACCAGTTCCTCCGAATAGAGCGCAAAGTCCGATCTCCTCGCAACCACCGTCGCAGAGCCCGCATACAGCCGCACCTTCACATCCCCAGTGACCCGCTTCTGTGTCTCATCGACAAACGCGCAGAGATCGGCATAGAGTGGCTCGTCCACGAGACCTTTGTACGCAAGTTCAGCCCATGTAGCATCCACGACCGCCTTGAACCTCAGTTCATCCCTTGTGAGCACGAGCGATTCGAGGTCCTGGTGCGCAGTCAGGAGTATCGTTGCGGCAGGATGCTCGTAGATCTCCCGCGCCTTTAATCCAAGCACCCGGTCCTCGATCTTGTCTGACCGCCCGATGCCGTGCGCACCGCCGATTGTATTGAGCTTTCTGATCAGCGCCACGCCATCCATCGCGCTGCCATTTAATGCGACAGGAACGCCGCCTTCAAACGCCAGCTCGACAATCTCTGAGGCAGGCACATCTTCAGCTTCAGGCGACGCCGTCCATTCGTAGATCTCTTCAGGTGGGATGGAATACGGATCTTCCAGTTTTCCGCCCTCTATGCTCCGGCTCCACAGGTTCTCATCAACGCTCCAGATCTTCTCCCTGCTGACCGTCACAGGTATGTTATGATCCCGCGCATAATCGATCTCCCATTCCCGCGAGAGATTCAGGTCGCGCATCGGCGCAACAACATCGAAGTCTGTTGCTCTGAAGATCACCTCGAATCTGAGCTGGTCGTTTCCTTTTCCTGTGCAGCCATGCGCAAGCGCATCCGCGTTCTCATTTTCTGCGACCTCGGCGATCTTCTTTGCAATGAGCGGGCGTGCAAGCGCTGTTCCGAGCACGTAACCCTCATAAAGCCCGTTTGCCTTGATCGAGGGGAATAGGTAATCCCTCACGAATTCATCCTTCAGGTCGAGGGTGTAATGCGCATCAGCAAGTGTTTCTGCACGCCGGGTTGCGTCATCGATCTCGGATTGGGGCTGCCCGACGTCCGCGACGACTGTGATTACTTTATCGTAATCGTATCGCTCCTTTAAGAGCGGGATGCAGACTGATGTGTCCAGTCCGCCAGAATATGCAAGTACTACGGTTTTCATGATAGACATAAAATTATCTCCTTGTATCCTATTAATTAAACTACCGGACTTTGGTGGCGGGTTCGGATATGCTCACAGATTATGCCCCCCAGATCAAAACGTTAAATACTATAAAAACACTAACAAAGAACGGATTATCACATGCCAATAGACTCTATCGGTACAATATTCGGCGAGACCGGGTTTGCAGACTTCAGGTTCACGGTCTCAGACCCTTCGACAAAACAGGGCGACTATCTCAAGATCTGGCACGAGATCGATGGCTGGGTGCTTGCCCAGGTGGTCGCGATCACCAGATTGGACGAGGATCGGGGCGATTCGAACGCTGACCAGATGGTCGCAAAAGCCATGGTCATCGGATCGCGGCAGAACAGGATTCTCAGGATGCCCAAGATCCCGTTTATCCCCGGGGACCGGATATTTCACGCGGATCCCGAACTGATCGCATCGACGCTTGGTCTCACACGCGGCAACGTCTATCTCGGACTTCTTGAGGGGCAGAGTATACCGGTGCATCTCGATGCCAACACCCTTGTCCAGAAGCACGTGAGCATCCTTGCGCGGACCGGCAGCGGCAAGTCGTATGCAGCAGGTGTGATCATGGAGGAACTCTTCGATCAGGAGATCCCGCTCGTGATCATCGATCCGCACGGCGAGTACACCTCGCTCAGGGATCCGGCGGTCGAAGGGGACTTCGAGTACTTCGAGATTGCGCCGGCTGGATACGCAGAGCGGCTGACCGTGTACACGCCAGCAGATAGGGTACTAAATCCCGGGGCGGATACAGTGTTTCGGCTGGAGGGGGTCAATCTCAAAGCAGCTGACCTCTCAAGGATTCTTAATATCCAGTCGAGCAGCCAGATGGGCGTCATCTACGAGGCGATACAGAAGATACGCGCTGAGAAGAACCGGTACACGATCGACGACATCATCTTTGAGGTCGGCAACAGCAACGGCAATGCGAAATGGGGCGTGTTAGGCGTTCTTGAATCGATTCGGGAGACTGAGATATTCTCAGAGAACCCAACACCGATTCAGGAACTAGTTGTGCCCGGGCGGGGCTCGATCATCGACATGAAGGGGGTTGTTCCGGATATGCAGGCGATGATTGTTGCACGGTTGTGCGAGGAGCTCTTTGAGGCAAGAAAAGTCAATACCATCCCACCGATGATGCTCATTATCGAGGAGGCGCACAACTACTGCCCTGAGAAGGGTTTTGGCAAGACCGTCAGCACCGATATCATGCGAACGATCGCGTCAGAGGGCAGGAAATTCGGGCTCGGGATGATGGTGATCTCCCAGCGCCCGGCACGCATCGACAAGAACGTGCTCTCGCAGTGCAACACCCAGATCGTCCTCAAGGTCACCAACCCCAACGATCTGCAGGCGATTCGAAAGGGGCTTGAAGGGATCAGCGTTGAAGCAGAGGCTGAGATCAAGAGACTGCCTCCAGGGGTTGCGATGATCGTGAGCGGCGATATCGAGCGACCGATAGTGGTCGAGATCCGCGCACGGAAGAGCAGGCACGGCGGGAAGTCTGCATCCGTGATCGAGCGCGAGCCGCGGCGCGAAGAGCAGCGGGTGGGAAGGGAGCGCGAGCCACTGTTTGCGCCAGAGAAGAAGGGGGACGTGGAAGAGAGAGTATCTGCTACAGAACAGAAACCTCTCGAAGGAAAGAAGACCAGTGGTTTATTCGCAAAGGTTTTCGGAAGCGGAAAGACATAGACCAGTCTCTATTTTTGTTGCGAAGTTTCACATCACGCCAAAGAACTTTTCGATAAACAGAAAGGTTTAAATAGCATAGTTTGCACACCATAAATCGCACTTGTCGATAAATGGATAAGTGCGAACAAAGGAGGACAATTCAATGAAAACCAGGACAGTAAGCATGATACTAACATTCCTGCTGATCGCCGGAGCTGGCATCCCGGCAGTGGCAGTGGCAGAAGTTCATATATCGATGCCGGTAGTGCCACCAGAGATGGTGTCGATGGAAGACTCATCAGGCATGACAGATACAGACTTTCTGAAACTTCAGATCAGTCCGCGGCACTCCCAGACAGAGTTGATGCCGGGCGAGAGTGACGAGATCACCGTTACGGTGACGAACAAGAACAACGTGACAGTACCAGTGAATCCCATGGTCATGGATCAACCGTACAGCGAGTACGTATTCGACGAAGACTGGATCACGATAACGCCTGAGTCCACAGAACTCGAAGCGGACGGCGGCGAGGAAGAGTTTACGATCTCGGTTGCGATCCCTGAGGATGCAGATCGTGGGTACTACAGCTTGCAGGTCGCATTCACAGACGCTGTGATGCCAACACCATACCCGTCGCCGTATCCGATGTACCTCAATGCGCTCGACCTCCACATCAACGTGTGGAAGCCGCCTGTGATCCAGATCCAACCGTCATATATCTATGACCGGGTCGAATCTGGCAAGGGGTATGATTATCAGATCAATCTGAAGAACATCGGCGAGGAGGATATCGAGATCGACCCGGAACTCGGAGGTGAGCGATGGTACGGGTACGATATGGGGATGGCGCAGGCATTCGAGAATGATGCGATCACGATAGATGCGCCATCGGTTGTGCCGGCAGGCGGCACCGCCACAGTTACCGCGCATCTTTCGGTGCCTGAGAGTGCGAAAGGCAGGTACGAGGGCGGACTCGATCTGAATATCAAGGATCCCTCGATCGACGAATGGAACGGGATAATTCATCTCAGTTTTGAGGTGTGGACACAGCCGACAGAGCCGTTTGTAAAGACGTTTGCAGTAGAGATCGCCGAACCCATAACAATTGAGATCGAGTCGAACCAGTACCGGCATTATACCTGCGGAGGCGAGAGTGGAGGCGGCAAGGACGAAGAGCCGTCCTTTGATGTGACGCTTAAGAAAACGTCAGGAGAGGATGTAACACTGACCCGCACCATGGCTACATACCGTGGCTCGGTCAATCTCGGTGGCAGCGACTGCATCCCGCCATGGGAGATCGACAGCAGCGGAATGTACGATGAGAGCCGCACCAGTTACGTCGAACGCTACACCGCGGACGGCACGGTCGGAGAGTTGGAACTTGGTATACTTCCGCGCTACGCCGAAGGATTTGAGTACACGATAACGATCGGAGATGCGGGATGAGGCGCGCCAACGCGCCCCATCCCCCAACAGGTGGCAACATGGCGAAGATACCGACACTGGCAGTAATTATGATCTCATCCGCGCTGATCCTTGGTGCAGGATGCATCACAGACACAGACGACAACGCCCAATCGTACAGTATCGTATGGGCGGACACGCCGCCTGCCGATCACAAGGCAATCGAAGCCGAACTCTCGCACCAGATCACAGCATATCCGGGCGCGCCGTATGGCAACGTAACCGCCTCTGCATCGGAAAAAGACGGCGGGATGAGCCTTCACATATCTGCCACATCACCAACATGCAGATATCTTGATCTCTACGACTTTGCGTACATGAACCATGAACTCACCAAGACCGGATATCTCCTCGAAGCGATCCCTGAGACGACGAGGCAGGAGGCAATCGGAATTGCAATGCAGAACCCTGAGATCGCGGGTGCGTTATCAGGTGGTGCGGGCACTGGCGTTCCGACTGTACGAAGGATTCTTCCTGAAACAGCAGAGGAGTTCTACGCGCCAAAGACCTGTATAAGCGTCACATGGGCAGATGCATCAGTCTCCGCGCTTGTCGATATGGACGCTGGAAGCGTGGTTGAGACATGGAGTGTGGGTGGATGAAAAACGAAACGAGACTGAAGGTACTGAAAATATCCTGCATATACGGCGGCGTGCTCAGCCTGTTTCTTCTTGGTCTGTACGTCTTCTTTGTGGTCGCATTTCCGGGCACCGTGAAATTTATGCTGATCCAGGTCGCTCTGCTGCTGGCAGGGATCGTCTCAGTCACCGTCTTCTCCTATATGCACCTTAATTACGCGAGGGAGAATCCGGAAGAATTCTCATGTCCAATCCTTTCTGGAATCATCATAACTGCGATAAGCCTCTCGTCCGGTCTGATCTTCATCTACCCTCTGGTGTTCTTATACCTGAAGGATATATCGAGTGTGGTCGCCATGTTCATGTACTCCATACCCGGGTATACCAGCCTGATTCTTGGCATCCTCTCCGCGTATGCAATGTTAAGCGGCAGCAGAGGATCTCCGGAGGGTCTTACACCGTGGAAGATACGGGGGCTGCAACTGAGCACGGTGATCCTCGTGACCGGAATCGTTGTTTCCGGCATATCCTTATCATCAGGCATTCTTGGAGATACCCGGATAATGTATGAACTCACGATCGATACATCGGAAGAGACCACGCTTTTCGTACCACTGCCTGTTGATGAGTCAAGTAACGTGATTGTGGGGCTCATAGATGGGCTGGAAGTAATCGAGGGCGACGCCGTATGGGATATCGTAGATACCGATCACGGGACTGCGCTAGAGGTTCGCACCAGCACGGGATGCGTCCTCTCGGCCCAGCAGGAATGCGGGAAAAAGGGTCGGGATGAGGGGCGCGAATGGGTATACAGCCACAATATAAGCATGCTGTCCGGGGCAGACATGGCAGCTTACGAAGCATGGGTCTTCTCCTCGAATGCTAATACAACCCTATACCTGGAACTATCAATGGACAATGGTCTGGGCGACGTGTTGAGCTACCGTTGCGACGACACATCCTTGAGCGTTGGGTGGCAGCGCAGTTCATGCGACTGGTCATTGATTTCTTCATGTGCTGTGACGATACACCCTTGAGCGTTGGGTGGCAGACGGTTGAACTGGAACGATTCAGGCTGTGCTATGACTGAATAAACAGGATGGAGGAATAAAATATGAAATTAGATACTAAAGTTGTGATACTGCTTCTGATAGTCACAACCACGGTTACTTTCAGCGGATGCGTCGAGGAAAAGGAGGTTATTCCGGAACCGGAATCACTGCATAACGATACCACAAATATATCAGTGGTAAACCTGACCCTGCTACCCGGAATAGAAAACGGGCTTGAAATCCGCATAGTATCTTTCTCAAGTCTGTATATGCGCGATAACTGGGATGAAGAAACCCGGGAACTGACCTACTATCCTTCGGAGTGGTATTATGCAGCATACAACCTGTCAATAAAGAATAATGGCTCAGATGCCATCGATTTTGAGGTAAATGATCTGCAACTGCGTGCCAGAGGTCGGGTATTCAATACCACAACCCAGAAGCTGCATAATTCAAGTCGGCTTGAGGTGCTGGCAGACCTCGGGAACGAGAACCGGATCGAAGATATGACACTATCTCTGTCCCCGGGTCAGACTGTGAACGGGTCTGTGGTCTTCTGTGTTGATTCGCTGTATGATCAGTCGTTCCTGCTGATGTATGGCGCAATACCGGTAACGTCAGCGTCTTTCGAAGAGAGCCTTGAAGTACTCGAGGCAGCAGAACGCTTCGATTACTCAGTAGCATTCGACATACCACCATACGATATTGAGCGGGTTATGAACTCATACGAACCCGATCCTGAGGCGCATTGGATATGGGCGAACTGGGTGAACAGAAGCGTATTTGAGTTCTATAAGACCGCGGATTTTGAAGCGGTGCAACGTTCACCGCCTGACAGAATGCCACTGACAGTGATCAGGTATGCGGTAAAAGTCATGCCTGAAAGGAACATAACGGTCGTTTCCGGAGATCGACTTCTTGTTATCGACGATTTCGGAGAGGAGCTGATCAATAAATCATGGAGTGAGGGAATAGCGATTCGAAGGAAACAGTCATACGAGAGCCAACCGGGGCGGGCAATAGAAATTCCGCAGATGAATATTCCCGATGCCACGATAGTGCAGATTTCGTTTGAAGGAACGATCGGATCGGATATGTCGATGCGCCTCTCTTACAGTAATCAGGACGTCATACTGGATGATGAACTGAATATGATGTTAGCGAGATATTATCCTGTCAAGTTTGTCAGCTAAAGTATTCAAAAGCGTCATTGGGTAGGGATCAACATGACAAAGGCGAGGAAGATGAGAAACGTTCTGACAGACCCCGGATCGGTTCTTCAGCGAACTATCTGACAAGAAACTCTCACAAAATAACCCGGGGTCAGAGATTGACCAGCACGTGGCACACTACTTCTCGATGATCGTCTCGTCGATCTTCATGCCGAAGTGCCGCGCCGAATCCTCGAAATGGACGAGCACCTCGTCGCCGACCTTGAGGTTTGCGATCGATATCGGAAGCCCATCTGCACCTACGAGTTTTATCGTCTCGGCATTCTGCAAGATCGTTGTTATCATGTTCCCATCGACTTCAGCCTTAACAAGCGTCAGAGGTCGCTTCTCGATCTTGACCCTACCGACAATCCCGTCCCTCTGCTCGCCTCGCGCATTCACGATGGTCACGCCATCGCCCGCAGAGAGTTCTGATAGGTACTGCGTCTTCTCGCCGACCTTCGCATAAGCATGTACTGCACCCGCATTGACCCTGAACGGACGGGACGCAACATACGGGCTGTCCTCTGCCTCGGATTGTATCAGGAAGAGTCCGTTTGACTGTGATCCGACAAGCATCCCCTCTCCAACTGACATCAGCGAGCAGGTGTCCACGCAGACCCGGTCGCCCATGCCTCTGGGTTCGACCACGGTCACCCGCGCAACCTGAAGCGGTACCGCCGGGATACCTGAGCGTTCCACAACGCCAACGATGCGCTTGATCTCTGACGGGTCATCGGTATCTATGAGAACGCCGTCCGCGCCATGCTCAAGCGTCTCGATCGCGAGTTTCGCCTCATCCGCATCCTGAACTCCGGCTATGATCGCAACATCTTCGTCAAAGAGTCCTGCGATCATGTTTTCGAGCGGGATAACCTTCCAGTCAGTCCCTACGGCGATCAGATAATCACAGATCCGACCGAGTTCAACCGCGAACTGTTCGTACTTCTTGTCGCGGATGACCACGTATCCGGCAACCGTCTTTCCTTCGGAAGCCAACTTCTCTGCCGTGATAATATCCATCGATCCGGTTAAATCGGTTGGAAGCGGCTGCGTTCCATCGCCTTCCCCGTTTATGCCGACCACCACAATATCAGGCATGACCTCATCTGCAACCGGGGATGCCACCATGATATCGCCAAGTTCCCGCACCTTCCCGACACGACCTTCTGATACGAGCACGCATTCCACACCTGATTCAAGACTGGTGGTAATTCTCTGCTTCTGCGCATCCCAATTACCAGTGTCTGCCTTGATCCAGGTGGTCTTTGTGCTCATGATGGACTCGCTGGGACTCGAACCCAGGGCCTTCGCCTTGCAAAGGCGACGATCTTCCAACTGATCTACGAGCCCGTGCCATCAAACTGTGATGCGCATTGATTTAAAGGTATCTGGATCAAAACATACCCACCATGCCACACATAATGGAGATGCTCGGAACATCGCGGGTCACGGTTGCGGACGGGAAGGTCGTCGATGTCGGCAAGCCCTGTATCAGGTGGTGCCCGCTCTTTGACAAGCTTCACGGCATCAAGGAGATCACAGAGGAGGCGGTTCGAGCGAATATGGAGTTTCGGATAGCAGAACTCGGGATGTTCACGAAAGCGCGCAACCTCGATGCGGACGTCTTCGTGAACTTCGGTGCATCAGAGGTGATGATGACCGGGCTTCGCACCGGGCTGATCGATACAACGGTTACAGCATGTGACGGCGCTGGAACAGTCATAACCGACAATCCGGGGCTTGTTCAGGGCATGGGCGCACAGATCTCAGGGCTCGTCGAGACCGAGCCGATACAGGAGATCATCGATGGGATCAGGGAGCGCGGCGGAACCGTCGTCGATCCGGATGCAGCGAGCATCGATCCTGCCGTTGGTGTTTGCCGTGCAGCCGAACTTGGTTACACGCGGATTGCGGTCACCGTCATCGATCCTGCGACCGCGCTTCTGATCAGGCGGATCGAGTCCGAACTCGGCATAACCGCGATTATCATCGCTGCGCATACCACAGCGCTCTCCCGGTCCGAGGTGCAGGATCTCCTGGATCTGGTCGATATCGTGACCGGTTGCGCATCAAAGCACGTTCGCGATCTCGTAAAGCCGCTGGCGCAGGTCGGAACCGCGATACCGCTCTTTGCGCTGACAGAAGTAGGGAAGGAACTCGTAATCGAGCGGGCAAAGGAGATCGAAACGCCGGTGCTGATTAACACGATGCCGCTTCCTGTGCTGCCAGAGCAGAAGCAGCCGAGATAGAGGGGATCATGGCAGTCCCATATTAGACACAAAAAAACAGGTGATCAGAATGATAAAAGGTATTATGGCAGTGCTGATTATACTAATCGGCACACAAGTTGCGGTAGGTGGCATTGCATTCGGCGGTTCTTTCAGCCCGGATGGCTCTCAAATCGTTTTTGTCAAGTACGTACAGGGAACGGAGAAATTATGCATCTCCAATGCTGATGGAACCGACGAAAGAATAGTGATGCCAGATGAGCCAAAGAAGGAGTTCAGCCCGGTATGGAGTCCGGATGGCGAAAAGATTTACTTCGTATCCTCCAACAATCAAGGAAAGGAGAAAATCTTCGTTGTGAATGTAGATGGGACTGATAAAAGGGAACTGATGCCAGATGAACCAAAGAAGCAATGGGACCCTGATATCAGCCCGGACGGTACGAAGATTGTCTATGTTTCACATGGCTCAGGCAGCAAGGAGAAGTTGTACCTTGCGAATGTAGATGGAACTGATGTAAAAGAACTGATGCCAGATGACCCACACAAGAAGTTTTCCCCTGATTTCAGCCCGGATGGCAGTACAATCGCTTATCAGTCCCTCGATGCGAACACACTCGACAAGATATTCATAATGACTGTGGATGGTACAAGAAAGAGAGAACTGATGCCAGATGACCCGTACAAGAAGTTTTCCCCTGATTTCAGCCCGGATGGCAGTAAAATCGCTTATATTACATACGAGACCAATCTTGAGAAGGTGTACATCGCGGATATGGACGGTAGCGGGAAGGGAAGGCTCACCGCCACAACAGATGGTAGGGAGTACAATCCACACTGGAGTCCTGATGGTACAAAGATCGCGTACACCAGTGGAATGGTTGTGAAGGTTGCACCGGTACCTCTGGAGTTGGTATCAGCTACAGCCACACCTGAAGTATCAGTTACGCCCACACCTGAAGTATCAAATACGTCCACGCCCGATGAAGTCCATGCGCCTACTGATGGCAAATCCATCCCCGGATTCGGAGTGATTGGAATTGGTATGGTATTGCTCGTGCATCTGCTCATGCGACGGCTGCGATCATGAGTATCGCGCGGATAGTGGCATGTGCGGTGAACACCGCAGGTACGACGACGGAGGTGACGACCCCGTCACACGGTGCACCTGATCCGCCGTATATGTAGTGGGCTCGGGCTCTGGCATCTGGGTTTCGCCTCTTCATCCGCAACCCCCCGCTCCCCGTCCCTTCACAATGTGATCATGACGATCCCACTCTTTGTGCTGACGCAAGCAGGGAAGGAACTCGTAATGGAGCGGGCAAAGGAGATCGAAACGCCGGTGCTGATCAACACGATGCCGCTTCCTGTGCTGCCAGAGCAGAAGCAGCCGAGTTAGGGGGGTGAACGGAGTCCTGACGACTTTCATCGCGTGATCGGGATCACATCACTCTTTGTACTCCCCTCCGACCACCTCACGTATCCAGTCCGCAGTATTCGGTCCGACCAGCTCCACCACCATCAGTTCCTCCCGGCTCGCCCCCATCACCGCGGCAACCGTTCCGAAGTGTTTGAGCAGATTCTTCGCAACGACAGGACCGATCTTTGAGATTGCGGAGACGACATACTCCCGCTGCTGCGGAAGCATCATCGCAGACCGTTTGCCGTGCATCACGACCTTCCGCCCGTGATCCTGCTGCTCTCTTCTCGCAATCGCAGCAATCATCAGCGCAGTATCCTCCGCGTCCTTGCTAATGAGGATCGATACGCCAAAATCGAGCGCTATAGCCGTGAGTGCGCCGCGTACAGCATCCGGATGGATCTGTCTCTGCCCGTAGAGATCGCCCCCCTCGATGATCAGCACAGGTCTGTCGAACGTCCGTGCAAGATCCGAGATCTGCCCGAACAACTCACGCCGCCCGCTGATTAGCGAACTGATAAAATCGCTTGTCGTCTTCCGCTCGACACAGACACGATCGCTCAAGAGATAGTCCCCGATCTCAAGCGTCCGCATGACCACCTCAACCCCTGCCTCCTCAAGGATCTGCGATACGCCAGACCTGATCTCCCTGTGGTCGATGTATGCAACCAGACCCGCCTGACCCGAATCGCCCCCCTCTAAACCCCCCCGGTCCAAATTTTCCCTGCCCGAACCCCCACGATCCTTGTCCGAGGACTCTGCCTGCACGCGCTCCAGCGCATCGCGAATCTGAACTGCAAGTTTTTCAAGTGTCTTGCCAACTTGCGGGGAAGTGAAAGGCTCAAACCGCAGATCCCGCCAATCGGCATCGGCATACTGGTGGTCAGCAATCGCTTGAGCCAGCTCGTCTCCTGCTCGCTTCTCCTTGTCATTCAGCAGCGGACAATCGACGTAGTAGATAGGAAGAACAAGATCATTGCGTCCCAGTTCCTTCTCACGCTCAAGAAAACGCTGCAATTCATCGCTGCAAGCCGGGCTGTTGAAGAAACTCGGAGTGATAATCGGAATTAGGAATGTAACCTCATCGAGCGACTCCTCGATTCGCTTCTTCCAGTTCTGACCCCAGAGGATATCTTTGCGGTCCTGGAAGATCAAAAACTCTTCTCCGATCTGCACACGAACTTCGTCGCTCAGACGTTCGCGAAACTCTGTCAGACGCCCATACTTATCATCCGAGTGGACGTAGCTCATGAACGCTGCCGGTTTTGGTTTTCGTCCCTTCATCCGCAAACCCATCTCCCCGCCCCTTCACCGTGTGATCACAACGATCGCGCCGCCTGCCTCGAGCACATCTACAGCCCGCCCGCCGAGAACAACCTCGCGCTCGATCGTGACCGCGTCTGCAGGAATCTCGAAGACATCTGCACCGATCTCAACTTTTATCGTACCGCTTGCTGCCTGCTCCGCAATTACGCTCGGATCGATACCTGATAGCGCTCCGATGATCTTTCCAGCCTCTTTCCGGAAGATCGGTCCAAGCACCTTCATATCCGGCTTGACTCCGACTGCACGGTGCTCGAAATCCGGTGTCCCGGCAATCACGCTCACAGGTGTATTTGCAGCGCCAGCGATAACGGCTCTGCCGTCGACGATTGCGTCATCGGAAGAGCCGGATGCCGCATCCGCATAGATCTCGATGCCCTCCAATTGTGCATTCAGTGCTATCCCGTGCTCTGATTTGTATCTCCGTATCGCATGAGCTATATCCTTGATCCTCTCGCCTTCCCGCTCAATAGCGGGATCGATCATGGACGCATCTGCGAGGGGCCATGCATCTGCATGTACGCTGCCTGACGAGGGGATGTATGAGTAGACTTCCTCGGAAAAGAACGGTATGATCGGGGCAAGGAGCCGTGTTAGCGTCTCGATCACTGTTCCGAGCGTGTACCGTGCCGCCTGCTGCTCGAGGGAGGGCTCGCCGTAGAGCCGGTACTTGGCAAGTTCGATGTAATGATCTGCAAGAGTGTCCCATGCAAACGATTTCACCATCTTAAGTGCGGTATCGAACTGGTATCGATCCATCGCAGCGGTAACGTCCATAATAAGCGTGTTTAATTTACTAAGAATCCATCTATCGACAATCGTGAGCGAATCCTTATCAATCTTCCCTGAATCAGTGATATGCGGGAGCGCGAACCTGACGATGCTCCACATCTTCTGCTGGAAGCGGGATGCCGCAACGACATCCTTCCACCGGAACATGATATCAGACCCCGTGGAGCCCCCGATCGCTGCCCACTGCCTGAATGCGTCAGCGCCGTACTGTTCGGTCACTTCTTCGGGAGCAATGATGTTATTTAGGGATTTGCTCATCTTATGTCCGTCTTCCCCGGAGACCATCCCGTTTATCAGGATGCTGTCCCATGGACGCTTTCCGGTGAGCGCCTGCGTCCGAAGGATCGTGTAAAACGCCCACGTACGGATGATGTCGTGTCCCTGCGGTCTAAGTTGCGCAGGCACCAACAGTCCCTTCCCAAAGAACCATCCTGAGACTGCCATCGCTGAAAGCGACGAGTCCATCCACGTATCGAGCACATCCGCCTCAGGCGTGAACTCCTCTGAACCGCACTCGCACGGCAGAGGGGGATTTGATTCGGTCGGATCGAGTGGCAACCACTCTTCTTTCGCCACAATCGTCTTCCCACAGTCTTTGCAGTACCAGACCGGAATCGGGGTTGCAAAGAGCCGCTGCCGTGATATGCACCAGTCCCATTCCATGCTCTTTGTCCAGTTCTCGAGCCGTATCTTCATGTGCGATGGCACCCACTCGATCTCGTCAGCGGTGCGCAGGATCGCGTCCTGATCGACCCGGACATACCACTGCTTCTCTGAGAGTATCTCGATAGGTGTTCCGCACCGCCAGCACGCTCCGACGCTCTGATCAAGGGGTTCTTCTTTGTATAGCAGCCCGGCTGACTTGAGATCCGATACGATCGCTTTCCTGCAGTCGCCAAGACTCATCCCCTTGTACTTGCCTGCAACACTGGTCATCCTTCCGTCGCGGTCGATCGCCATCCTGAGCGGGAGTTCGTGCTCGATCCACCACCTGACGTCCTGCTTATCTCCGAATGTGCAGATCATGACAACGCCGGTTCCGAATTCCGGATCGACCTCCGCATCAGCGATCACAGGGACATCATAACCGAAGAGCGGCACGCTGACCGTGCCTCCGATGAATCCTCCAAACCGCTCGTCATCAGGATGCACGGCAACCGCAACGCACGCCGGCAGTAACTCAGGTCTGGTGGTCGCAATCTCCATCGCCTGCTCCCTCTCCCCAACCCCAAAGTAGAGATAATTCAAGTGGGTCTTGCGATCCTCGTACTCGACCTCTGCGAATGCGATCGCTGTTCCGCATTTCGGGCACCAGTTCACAGGACCCTCGCGCTGGTATATACGCCCGTCCGCATACATCCGCACGAACGACTTCTGGGTCATGCTGTAATATCTCGGATCCATCGTCACGTACTCGCAATCCCAGTCGATGGAAAAACCGAGCCGGTTCATGGTATCTTTCATTTTTTTTATGTTTTTCGAGGTTAACTCCCTGCAAAGGTCTCGAAACTCGGATCTGGGGATCTGGTGCCTTGTGATCCCGTGCGTCTCCTCCACCTTGACCTCGGTCGGCAAGCCATGGCAGTCCCACCTCTGGGGGAACATCACATTATATCCTCGCATCCTCTTGTATCTTGCCACAAAATCGATGTAACACCAGTTTAGTGAATTTCCGATGTGAAGATTACCTGTGGGATACGGAGGCGGCGTATCGATGATGTACTGCGGCAGCTCTGATTCCCAGTCGAACCGGTATATATCGTCATAAGTCTTCGACCGCCATTTCTCTTCCACTGCCTGGTGGTCATATTCCTTTGGAAGTGTGTCCTGCATAGTCCTCTCCTGCATTTTTAAAACGATGATTGATAAAACTTTCTCGATCTGTGGTGTTGTGTATCCTCGGGACTCTCGCGAGGCGGCAGAGCTTGGATATTCGAGGGGGTGGTTTCGTTCTCGTCCAGCCGTGAGAGGAACTCCCTATTTCTGCATCCCCACAAAACACGCGCCAGTGCCAAGCGAGATCACCTGCCCGTGAACCTGATCGCCCTCGATTGTCAGTTCTATGACGCTTTTGTCCGCAAGTCTCGGCACGGTCGGGCTCCCCGGGCACATAATCAAGACATCTGCCTGCTCGATAAACGGGGTGTGTATGTGCCCGACGATCAGCACATCGCAATCAAGTTCCTTTGCAAGATACCAGAGCCCGCACGAGCCGTTTGTGGATAACTGCCCCTCATGAACCACCCCGATCCTGACTTCTTCCGCAGCAAATACGGTTCGCTTAGGGAGACGCCTCTTAAGTTCTGCGCAGTCCGAGTTGCCATGAACTGCTACGATCTCGTTGATTCCCGACAGATATTCGTAGCACGCAACCGTTGTGAAATCCCCTGCATGGACGATCAGGTCTGCGCTCCCGAGCAGCGGGATTAGGGCCTCTGGCAGTTTGTGGTCGTGTGTATCCGAGATTACGATGATGCGAGTCATTGCTATATCATATTGCAATCGATATTCTTAAGTCGATTCCGCAAAAGAATCGCCATATACATACAGACCGAACAAGAGGGATTCGCATCACAGACACCACCGGCACTATCAGATTCTTGGATACCACACTGCGCGACGGCGAGCAGACCCCTGGCGTATCGCTAACGCCCGAGGAGAAGGTACGGATCGCACGGAGACTTGACGCTCTGGGCGTAGACGTGATCGAGGCAGGAAGTGCGATCACATCAGAGGGCGAGCGGGATGGCATCCGGGCGGTCGTTCACGAGAATCTGGATGCCGAGATCTGTAGTTACTGCCGGATCCGTGAGATCGATATCGAGAAAGCCATCGAATGCAATGTAGACTCGATCCATCTCGTTGTCCCGGTATCCGATCTTCATATCGAAAAAAAACTGGGGAAGGACCGCGAAACCGTGAGAAATGACGCGATCCATCTCTGCGAGTTTGCAAAAGACCACGGGCTCGTAGTCGAACTCAGTGGCGAGGATGCCTCGCGGGCTGATCTCGATTTCTTAAAGTCGCTCTACGCTGATGGCATCGAGGCTGGCGCGGATCGGCTCTGCTTCTGCGATACCGTTGGAATCCTCACGCCTGAGCGCACCACCCGGATATTTAAGGATTTAAGCGATCTTGGTGCCCCGTTGAGTATCCACTGCCACGATGACTTCGGGCTTGCGACATCGAACACGGTTGCTGCGATCCTTGCGGGTGCAGCGCAGGCGCACGTGACCATAAACGGCATCGGTGAGCGTGCCGGGAACACGCCGCTTGAGGAGGTGGCGATGGTGCTTCAGTCGCTCTACCACCGGGAGACGAGGATCAACTACAAGGAACTCTACACCACATCTCGTCTCGTCAGCAGACTTACAGGCGTTCCCGTCGCTCCGAACAAGTCAATAATCGGCGGAAATGCGTTTACGCATGAGGCAGGCATCCATGTGCACGGGCTCCTTGCAGACCCGCTCACATACCAGCCGATCTCGCCAGAAATCGTCGGCAGGGAGCAGAGAATCGTTCTCGGAAAGCATACCGGCAGGGCATCGATCGATGCATCGCTTCACGAACTCGGGATTGTAGCGAGTGATGCGCAATTAGACGACATATTCACGCGTGTAAAGGAACTCGGGGACAAAGGACTGCAGGTTACTGATGCGGATCTACAGGCGATCACAGAGACCGTGCTCGGGATATACAAGGAGGCGAAGGTGAAACTCGAGGAACTGACTGTGGTATCAGGAAACCGGGTCACGCCGACTGCATCCATCAAACTGACAGTGGACGGCAATCACGTCGTCGAGGCCGGCGTCGGAACTGGTCCGGTGGACGCTGCTATCGATGCGCTTAAGAAGGCTATTAGCGAACTGCAGGACATAGAGCTTGAGGAGTACCACGTCGATTCGATCACAGGCGGCACCGATGCCCTTGTGGAGGTGTTTGTCACGATGCGCTCTGACAAGAAAGTGGTCACGGCAAAGGGTGCCAGAACCG
>JAUVWP010000042.1 GCA_030604085.1 Methanosarcinales archaeon
GGACTTGAGGCAGTGCGTTCCCTGCCAGGGATGTACATCGGAAGCACTGGATCTGTGGGGCTGCACCATCTCGTAAGCGAGGTTGTTGATAACAGCATCGATGAGGCGATGGCAGGGCACTGCTCCACGATAGAGGTCACATTGAATCGGGACGGCTCTGCCACGATATCGGATAATGGCAGGGGAATTCCTGTGTACATAATCGAGGATTATGGCAAGCCCGCGGTCGAGATCGTGATGACGACGCTTCACGCGGGAGGAAAATTCGACAAGAACACGTACAAGGTCTCTGGCGGGCTGCACGGCGTTGGCGTATCGGTCGTGAATGCGCTATCAGAGTGGCTGCGCGTCGAGATACACAAGGGCGGCAAGGCATATGTGCAGGAGTATGCATGGGGAGTTCCGACGGGTGATCTGCTGGTCACAGGAGAGACTGACCGCACAGGAACCGCGATCACATTCAAGCCGGACCCGGGGATCTTCGAGGAGACTGTATTTTCATTTGTTACCCTCTCAAAGCGGCTCCGTGAACTTGCATACTTAAATCAAGGCGTTCATATCGTGATCAAAGATGAACGGGGTGAGCTACACCCGCCAGCGGTGGATACGTACCAGTTCGATGGCGGGATTGTGTCGTTTGTCCAGTATCTGAATGAAAATAAAAATACCCTTCACGATCCTGCATACTTCAAGAAAACAAAGGACAATACCGATATCGAGATTGCAGTCCAGTACAACGAGGGATACGCAGATAACATCCTCTCGTTCGTGAACAGCATCAACACGAAGGAGGGCGGGACGCATCTGAGCGGGTTTAAGACCGCGCTCACGAGGTCGATCAACAAGTATGCGAAGGAGAACAATCTCGTGAAGAACGGCGAGATCGGCGGCAGGGACACGCTTGAGGGTTTGACCGCTGTAATCAGCGTAAGACTTGCAAGCCCGCAGTTCGAGGGGCAGACCAAGATGAAACTCGGGAACATCGAGGTGAAAGGGCTTGTCCAGTCGCTCGTTGGCGAGGGACTCGATGAATTTCTCGAAGAGAACCCAAAGACCGCGAAAAAGATCATCGATAAGATACTGGAGGCAGCAAAAGCGTGGGAAGCCGCAAAGAAAGCGCGGGAACTGACGCGACGCAAAAGCGCGCTCGAAACGTCGAGTCTTCCAGGCAAACTTGCAGACTGCTCAGAACGCGATCCGGCAAAGAGCGAGATATACCTCGTGGAGGGCGACAGCGCGGGCGGTTGTTTTCATGGTGATACAGAGGTCGCTCTGGCGGATGGGCATCGCCTGAGTTTTAAAGAAATTGTGGCTGAGCAGTCAATGGGCAAGGATCACTTTTGCTACACCACCCGCCGCGATGGACAGGTAGGACTGGAGCGCATTCTCCATGCCCGGATGACCAGAGCAAACGCTGAAGTGGTTAGGGTAACACTCGATACCGGTGAGACTCTGATTTGCATACCAGACCACCCATTCATGTTACGTGATAGCAGTTATAAACCGGCAGTCTCACTGACTCCGGATGACTCCCTCATGCCGCTGTATCGCAAGCTGTCGGATATCGGCGAATCAGGGATTACAATTGACGAGTATGAAATGGCATGGGATCCGCGCTCAGACACGTGGCTCTTCACACACGTGTTGGCTGACTGGTATAACCGCTGGCAGGGTGTTTATGCAGAGGCGGACGGGGATCACTGCCATCACACTGATTTTAACAAACACAATAACAATCCAACCAATATCCAACGACTGCCCAGCGATGAGCATATGGCGCTGCACAGAGTGCACATCAACCGGACACTGCACACGCCAGAAGCGATCGAGAAGTGTCGCAAGATCCATCAGAGTGAGGAATTCCGCGCCATGATGAGCGCACGCATGATGCAGCCGGAGACGCAACGGATTCTTTCCGAACAGGCAAAAGCGCAGTGGGAGGATGATGCATACAAAGCTTACATGGTAGAAAGGTGGCGTGCATTTTACGACGCGAACGAAGATTATCGCCGAGAGAATAATCAACGCCTATACCAAGCGCAGCGTGAGTATTGGAGCGATGAAGACAACCGTCAAGCACAAGCAGAGCGCGTCCGCCAGTATTTTGCCGATCATCCAGAGGTGCGGGAGACTTTTTCAGAATGCGCCAAACAACAGTGGCAGGACAAAGATTTGTTGGAATGGCGGCGAGAAAAGACGCGGCAACAATGGACACCTGAATTTCGGGCAAAGCGACATGCGGCGCTGCACCGGACGTATTACGCCAAGACTGTCGCGGCTCTGAAGCAATTCCAAACGGAGCAAGACGAACTGGACCTCGATGCCTATTGCACCCATCGCCTTGCCACGCGAGATTCGACACTTTTGCGCTTTGACTCCTTTTGCCAGCGATACTTTGACGGGGACGTGATGCGGGCGCGTGAAGCCGTTTTGAACCACAACCATCGGATCGTTTCGGTCGAACGTCTGGATGAGCGCGTGGATGTTTATGATATCGAGGTTCCTGGCACACACAACTTTGCGTTAGCCAATGGCGTATTCGTGCATAATAGTGCCAAGCAGGGGCGGGACCGGAAGTTCCAGGCGATACTGCCGCTTAAGGGCAAGATCCTGAATGTCGAGAAAGCGAGACTCCACAAGATCCTGCGCAACAACGAGATCAGGACGATGATCACTGCGTTTGGGGCCGGGATCGGGGAAGAGTTTGATATCACAAAGGCGAGGTATCATAAAATATCAATTATGACAGATGCTGACGTTGACGGATCTCACATCAGAACGCTGCTCTTGACGTTCCTGTACCGCTACATGCCCGGATTGATCGAGGCGGGATACGTCTACATCGCGCAGCCGCCACTATACCAGGTCAAGAAGGGGAAGGTCAGGCGGTATGCGTTTACAGATGAGGAACTAAACGCGATACGGGAAGAGATCGGGGAGACTGGCATCACGGTGCAGCGGTACAAGGGTCTTGGCGAGATGAACCCGTCGCAGCTCTGGGAGACGACGATGGATCCTGAGACCCGGACGATGCTTCAGGTGACGATCGAGGACGCGATGGAGGCTGACAGGATGTTTACGATCCTGATGGGCGACGCGGTCGAGCCGAGACGGGCGTTTATCGAGAAACATGCACGAGAGGTCGAGAATCTGGATGTGTGATCCCGGCATATAGTGGCTGCGCCCACCAGGGTACGTGCTGACGCCCTACAGATTCGCCATCCGTGCGATATCCTGCATATCCCACCCGATCACCCCCTCAGACTTCATAGTTTCCATTAATTCGGGAGTAAATCCGCTTTTAGAGACCACAAGGTAATATTCCTTCCTCTCGCCATTATGCCACTTCACCAGATCTTTCTTCTTCTTTAGACTCTCTATGATGCCATATCCCGCTGGTTTATTCGTCCATTTAACCTCCCCGAGCAGTATTTCCCTGGTCTGTTCATTGACCGCCACCAGGTCTATTTCATCCCCTCGCCGGTTCCACCACCTACCGATCCCGGACGCCTTGAAAGGCAGGTTATCAAAAGCGATCTCTGTTGCGATGTCTTCAAAAACCCTGCCAACAAAGGACGGCAGATATGATATCGTTTGTTCCAGTGCGATCTCATATCTACCCGATTCTAAGAAGGAAATGTTCGGGTTTACAAATCTAAACCAGAAACGCACCATATTATCCTTTATGAAGTACCGCCCCATCTTTTTTCCACCCAGGAGCGGTTCTCTCCGTTCAATGATATCGAATGTGCTGGCAAGTTCGTTTAAGTATTTGCCAAGACTGTTCATCTGAATGCCTGTAGTGTCTGAAATCTCTTTTAAGGTGTTCTTTCCGAGTGATGCTGCCTCAAGTATCGAGAAATAGGTGGTATAATTTCTTCCGAACTCGTTTATCAGAATCTGCCTGACCTCGTCCTGTAAGAGCGCATTCTTGCCGAAGATCATGGATTTCAGAACACTTTCGTAACTATCAAGCCCGTAACTTTCCACCAGCTGATAGTACCTTGGAGTGCCGCCAAGTGTGGAATACATCTTTACAATCTCTTCTTCGCTTTTAAATCCCATGTCTGTGCATATCTTTCTAACCCACCTATAATTTAGAGGTTTAAGATCGATTTTAGCAGTAGACCTTCCGTATAGCGGCTCTTTTTCGTCTATAAAGATTTTTTTCATGAGTCCGATGTATGAGCCCACGAAGATCAGGAGTATACGCGAGGTATCCGAATAACTATCCCAGTACTTCTGGAATATGGAGAATATGGCAGGATCAACCGCTCGGAAGTTCTGGAATTCGTCGAAGACCACGATAAGATGCCTATCTTTTGAATACTCGAACAAAAACCTTATGAAATCATCCCAGTTGGAAAAATCGGGCACGAAACTGCCGGAGTTCACCCTTACAATCTCGGAAAATTCTTTCAGCAGCAGAGCACTGGTCTTCTTATCCACAAAAAAGTACATTGGTTCAAGAGATTCCAGAACGAGCCGCGTCTTCCCAACCCGCCGCCTGCCATAAACGACAAGCATGTGGGCATGTTTTTCACTGAGGGCTGATAGATTTTTGATCGCAGCGACTTCTTCCTGCCGGTTATAAAATCTCATGATAAGCAATCGTACTTTATAGTATAATACTTTTTTGTACAACTGGAGCGGGCAACGTGGGATGGCGGATCGACAGAGAGCAGTGCGTAATAGGAAAGACGATGAGGTATTGGTAATGCTCGCAAAAGTTATCCCCCAGCCGGACAATCACTAAAGCAGAAATGAAGATCGCAATCACAGGCAAAGGCGGCGTTGGGAAGACAACGCTTGCAGGCACACTCGCCAGGATATTCGCAGAGGATGGCTTCCCGGTCCTTGCGATCGACGCTGACCCTGACATGAATCTCGCCTCTGCAATCGGCATCAGAAACCCGCCTGCCCCGCTCACCGAACAGAAGCGAATGATCGAAGAGCGGGCAGGTACCGGCATGGGTGGCGTCTTTAAATTAAACCCGAAGGTGGACGACATCGCCAAGCGGTTCGGCACGACCGAACACGGCGTCTCGATGCTTACGATGGGGACCATCGACACAGGCGGATCAGGATGCGCATGTCCTGCATCCTCGCTCTTGCGTGCGCTGCTGCGCCATCTGCTGCTCCGGGAATCAAGCATCGTGATCCTTGACATGGAGGCTGGAATCGAGCATCTCGGGCGCGGGACCGCCCGCGGGGTCGATCTGATGATCGTGGTGGTTGAACCCGGCGCGAGATCGATCGAGACTGCTGCGCGGATACAGAAGTTGAGCAGAGAGATAGGAGTTCCGAGGCTGTCTGCTGTTGTCAACAAGACTGGCGGGCGCGATGATCTCGATACAATCGGCGCACGCCTGAATGAACTTGGAATTCCTGTGATCGGTACGATTCCGTACGATGAAGCTCTGATACGGGCGGATATGAGCGGCAGGGCGCCGTTTGAGCTGGGCGGCGATGCGGTTTTGGCGATCAGGAGGATAAAGGATGCGATCATGGCATCGGAGGGTAGCGATTGATGCAACTGAGAGTTGCTCATCAGGTCAGAAGTGGTCTTTGAGTTGGGAGATTACCATAAACAAAAACCACCCTATCTGCCAGAACAACCCTGCAACGCCTGGGTCCCTCGAAAGGTTAATATGCACCCGATAACAAGATCATGAAGCACAACATCGGATGCTCCGATAGTGTAGCTCGGCCAATCATTCGGAACTCTCAATCCCGCGACTCGGGTTCAAATCCCGATCGGAGCATGGTGAAAACCTTTAATATCAACAGAACATACCTACATACAAACCAAATAGGAGGAAAATATGGCAGCAGAAAAGCCACACATGAATCTGGCAGTCATCGGACATATCGATCATGGAAAATCGACACTTGTCGGACGATTGCTGTATGAGACCGGAACCATACCAGCGCATGTCATCGAGAAGTACAAGGTAGAAGCCGAAGAGAAAGGGAAAGGATCGTTCGCTTTTGCGTGGGTTATGGATTCACTGAAAGAAGAACGAGAGCGGGGTATCACGATCGACATCGCACACAAAAGGTTCGATACCGATAAATACTACTACACCATCGTGGACTGTCCGGGTCACAGGGACTTTGTCAAGAACATGATCACCGGTGCATCTCAGGCGGATGCCGCGATTCTGACCGTAGATGCAAAGGACGGGGTCATGGAACAGACCAAGGAGCATGTATTCCTGGCGACAACGCTTGGAATCAACCAGCTAATCATCGCGGTCAACAAGATGGATAGTGTTGATTACAGCGAGGAGCGCTTCAATGAGGTGAAAGAAGACGTCAGCACCCTCCTAAAGATGGTCGGGTACAAGCCAGACGGTATAAACTTTATACCAACTTCCGCGCTCTTCGGCGCAAACATATCCGAATCAAGCAAGGATACGCCATGGTACAAGGGACCGACCATTCTCGAGGGGCTTGATCAATTCACAGCTCCTGAAAAGCCGACAGGCCTGCCACTGCGCATTCCTGTGCAGGATGCATACACGATATCAGGTATCGGAACCGTTCCTGTCGGACGTGTCGAGACCGGAACCATGAAACCCGGAGACAAGGTAACATTCATGCCAAGCGGCGTATCAGGCGAGGTAAAATCAATCGAGATGCACCACGAGGAGATCCCGGAGGCGGTTCCTGGCGATAACATTGGATTCAATGTCCGTGGTGTCGGCAAGAAAGATGTGAGACGGGGCGACGTGACAGGTCCTGCAAGCGATCCGCCAACGGTTGCTGATGAGTTCACCGCGCAGATCGTGGTGCTCCAGCATCCGTCTGCGATAACTGCAGGGTACACACCGGTCTTCCACTGCCACACGGCACAGACCGCATGTACGTTCTTATCGATCGATAAGAAACTCGATCCGCGCACCGGGCAGGTTTCCGAGGAGAATCCCACATTCATAAAGGCGGGAGATGCGGCTATCGTCACGATCAAGCCAACGAGGCCCATGGTCATCGAGCCGTACAAGGATATCCCGCAACTCGGCAGATTCGCTATACGCGATATGGGAACGACCATCGCTACTGGTATGTGCATCAGCGTCAAGAAGCGATGATCGCTTCTTCTATTTTTTTGGAGTTAAATGAGCCATAAAGCAAGGATACGGTTATCAGGCACAAATCCGGTAGAACTGGATACTGTCTGTGGACAGGTCAGGAATATAGCAGAGCGGACCGGCATCGAGATCGCAGGTCCGATTCCACTGCCAACCAAGAGATTGGTGGTCCCGGTTCGGAAGAGTCCGGACGGCGAGGGCACCGAGACATGGGATCACTGGGAGATGCGGGTGCACAAGCGCCTGATCGACCTTGCGGCAGATGAGCGGGCGCTGCGCCAGCTGATGCGCATCAAAGTCCCGAACAATGTTAACATAGAGATCGTGCTTGAGAATTGATCTTTGATTGATGCAAAAGGCATGGCACGATCATAACCACGGGATTTGCACCTCGTGGTTCTATACTTATGCGGCAATGCCCCGCCCTGCTGGCGGTGGCATCGATGCATTCTGCAAGGATGCTATCACGGTTTGTTTTGATCCAGTGCCAGCGTTATGTTTACGGCTCCCGCGTGAACCGAAGTGATATATAACACGCGGCTCAATCAATAATCTATCATAATAAACGAGGTTAATCGGAATGATGTTAATCGGAGAAGCACTGATCGGCGAGGCGCCTGAACTTGCGCACGTCGATCTGATAATAGGAGAGAAAAACGGTCCTGTCGGGCAGGCGTTTGCGACCGGGATGACGCAACTATCAGGAGGGCATACCCCGCTCCTATCGGTCATCCGCCCGAACCTGCTCACGAAGCCAGCGTGCCTGATCGTTCCAAAAGTCACTGTGAAAAATATGGAACAAGCAGCACTCATATTCGGTCCTGCGCAGGCGGCTGTTGCAAAGGCGGTTGCGGATGCTGTTGAGGACGGAGTCGTCCCAACGGATCAGGCAGAGGAGCTCGTGATCGTTGCAAGCGTCTTCATCCACCCGGACGCGAAGGATTACAACCGGATCTACCGGTACAACTACGGCGCGACGAAGCTTGCGCTCAAGCGTGCGATGGACGGATTTCCAGGGATCGAGACGGTTCTTGATGAGAAGGATCGCGGCGCACATGCGATCATGGGATTCAAGGTCTCGCGTCTGTGGGATCCGCCGTATCTGCAGGTCGCTCTTGATAATCCGGATATCGACCAGATTCTGCATGTCGTGGAAACGCTTCCTGATAGCGATCATTTGATTTTTGAGGCGGGAACACCGCTTATCAAGCGGTACGGCGTGGATGTCATCGCAAGGCTCCGGGAAGCGAAGCCGAATGCGTTCATCGTTGCCGATCTAAAGACGCTTGATACAGGCAATCTCGAGGCACGCATGGTTGCCGATGCAACCGCTGATGCTGTTGTGATATCTGCGCTCGCACCAATCCCGACGATTGTGAATGCAATTAAGGAGGCGCACAAGACCGGGATCTATGCCATCATCGACACACTGAACTTGCCGGATCCGATGCCAAAGTTGCGCGAACTTGGCGATCTCGGGGCTCTTCCTGATGTCGTCGAACTGCACCGTGCGATCGATGCCGAGAAGACCGAGCACCAGTGGGGCAGCATCCCTGAAATCAAGGCACTCTCTGATAAGATTCTGGTTGCGGTTGCCGGCGGCATCAGGGCAGATACGATACAGGATGCCAAAGACGCGGGAGCCGATATCCTCGTGGTAGGGCGTGCGATCACGAATGCGAAGGATGTGCGGCAGGCAGCCGAGATGTTCATAGAAGGACTATCCAAAGAGGAGATCGATCAGTTCAGGGTGATGACCGACTTCTGATTCCTTTGTGCGGGCTGGCAAAGTGTGAAAGCGTAAAAGCGCGCTCCACACTCTTGCCCGCCATAATGGTCATATTGTGCTGATCAGCGATCTGTTAAACCTGCGAAACAGAAATTAAGGGTGATAATATGAAGATGATGATATACGTTTCAGCGGCGGTTCATGATCCGGTGATCGCGAGAGTGATTCTTGATACCGATATCGAGATCAATGTCGACCGCGCAAACATCGATGCAACGAGCGGCGAGATCGTGCTTGAGGTACCTGCTGACTCCTGCGCCCGCGTTGCGACCGCATTCGAACGCCATGGCGCATCCGTCTCCATACTCGAACATCCGATCATCCGGGACGATGACGAATGCGTGCATTGCGGCGCATGTATCAATGTCTGCCCGGTCCAGGTCTTCTCATTCAATGATGACTGGATTATTGCGATAGACGAGTCGAAGTGCATCCAGTGTGGAACATGCGTGACGGCATGTCCTCATGCTGCGCTCATGGTGATGAGTGAGTGAGGTTATGTCACGATGCGAGGTCAATCAGATGACTTTCGTAAGGTGCTTCGAGTCTTTATAGCATTGCCGAGAGGTCTACTGTCGCGGATAATCGGCAGGAAAAAAATGCCAGATTTTCCCGGTCCGAGTTTATCCAGTTGTTAGACTACGTAAATTTTTGGCTATTCAGTTTTCAATTTCGACAATCGTTTTTCATTCCACTTTGGCGGAAAGCCCATTCTGCGGTAAAAATCCTCAATAAATTCAATGGTTGATTTAACTGACCATTCAGCACATCCGTGTCCTAAACATTTTTTGGGGAAAAAAGCATTGTTTTCATGAGCAAAAGGATTGAGATTGATACGAGCCTTTAACCACCGCTTCTCTAACCGATCCTCTATCTTTTTATGATTTTTCAAATCTGTATCCCATTCAGGTTTGTAGTGAACCAGAGCATTGCGCAATTGAATAAGATCGTCCACCTCCTGGTATGGTGATTTTCCGCGGTCGAATGCTTCTTTGTTGGCGGCAGTTAGAACAAATTGATATTTTTGAAGGATTTTAGAAGACCATTCAACAAAATCCAAAAGCTCTTCAAGTACATTGGGGATCGTATGATCAAAGTCCTTAAAAATATTATCCTTATCTCTTGCACTAATGAATACTTCAGTAATAGTTGCCTCAAGTGATGCGACTGAAACAATGATTGCACCAGTTACGTATGCTCTATGTTTATCACGTAGTTCATCCGTAATTCCATCCTTGCAGTTTTTTTCAATGATGGCACTTTGTCTGGCGAAATGAGCTGCGCTTAACATATGATGACCTGAAAAATTGGTCTTTACACTGGCAGTCGCACTTAATCCCGATTTAATATTGATTGATTCTGGCTTTAATTCAATAGTTGTCATTATCGACCTTATTTGTTTTAGTTGAATGTAAAATTATCCTCATGTGAATGGTGCTACTTCAGCCGAGCGAGCGCGCTGCGCACCACGTCTTTTACAGTCCTCTGCACATGAACCGCCTCAGATCGTCTCGTAATACTACAAAGTCTCGCTCGGATGGAAAGAGGGGATGGTAAGTGATTACGGCAATCTCGAAAACGTGTACAGGATCCGCGGTGATCTCAATAAAGCAGAGAGGATGTACAGAAAGTCGCTTGAATTATTCGTCTCGATACTGTAAAACCGATGCAAGTGTTTCCTGCCCTGCGGTCTATCGTCACGGATAACCGGGATATCTGATCAGGAGTCTTTTGTTTCGTTCTGGAAACGCTCTTGCATACTAACTATCATGCTAACTATCGCGGGAGAGAGTATACGCGCAATCCCCTTTTCGAAAATTGCACTTCCGAAGGGCGTAGTATGGTATCTAAACATATTTTCTGCGGGCTCACCACCAGCGGATTGTAAAAGCTCAGGAGTCACTTTGTATTCTGTCTTTAGCGCTCCCAGATCGAGAAGTCTCTCAATTGCACGGGCACGGCTTGCATTGCCTACCGCTTGTCCCATAGTGCGCATCACCGGATGTGTAATGTCTCCATGCTGAGCTTCAGCAAGCACCATCCAAGCCGGGTAATCCAAAGACTCAGCAGCGCGGCGCACAGATAGGTGCCTTTTCAAGTCAATTTCCTTCAACGCATTATTTATGCTATCGATTACCAATTCACGTGCAGTGGAAGGGTCAGTATCTGGATCGTACGAGTTCACTCGGACGTTTGTGATATCGAAAATCAATTGGTCTTCGTCCGAACGAAATAAGATAACCTCTTCCGGCAGTCGAATGGCATGAGCAAGACCCACCTCATACAAAACGTTCGCATTCCGGATCGGCTTATCGTCAACGTATCCAATGGTTGTGACATCGGCAAACACAACAAGATGATGCGCTATTCCTTGAAGTATCTCCGTGACGATCGAGTCGCTTATGCGGCGGACGTCGACTCGAACTGGTTCCAACGAAACATTATCTAATTCGATTTCAGACACAGCAGGTCTGATGACTTCATTCCACCTTCGTTGGAAATTCTTGTCAAAGCTCATTGCCACGAAAACTTTCTTCTCCCGCGGGAACGGGGGGAATAGTTCGAAAAAATTTGCTGGGTACATTAGCAATCCTTCAATGAAGAGTCTCTTCACGTCCTCCTGCTGCGCTCCGGGTGGTGAGCGAGTAGGCAGGCGACTCTGATGCTGCTGCTTCGGTGGACGCCAGGATTACCCGGCTTTCGCAACCTCTCGCACGATATCGCTTGTGCACAGTATCCCGACCGGTCGCTGCGACGCGCCAACGCCTTTTTCTGACAGTATCAGCAGTCTGTGGATGTGCCCCTCGTCCATGATCCTCGCTGCCCGTCCCAGTGTGGCATCCGGCGCAACCGCGATCAGGGTTGAAGACATGATATCCTCTGCAGTCAACTGTTTAAGATCCGGTTTGTGCAGCACCTTAACCATATCCATCTCTGATATGAATCCGAGCATATCCCCCTGCGCACCGATCACTGCCACTCCGGATAAACGCTGGCTCGCCATCCTCTCTGCGATCCCTTTGACCGGCGTGTTCGGAGAGACGGTCACCACTCCGCGCGTCATAACATCCCGTATCATTTTTTCAGCTATCTTCATAATCATCAACTCCTGTTCTCATTTCTTGTGTGTAAGCGGTACCACACCCCAAAACACGCATCTCGCATGGCGGGTTGGAATGATATATCTATTCGCGGTACCATGAGAAAAAGATATCGATCATTCTATCGGCAAGTGACTCCGATGTTCTGATCAAGCGGTTCTATCTCAAATTTAGCGTCTGTAAATTATTCGCACACCCGGATATTCGTTTTCGTGTGGAGTGACAACTCCCTCGCGGTGAACGACCCGGCTCTTGCGATAGCCATGTACGGGATCAGTTGATCTGCCAGATAAACGTCCACCGACGCCCCAGAGTCCAGTTCCTTAATTATGCTGTCTGCTGCATCGGATCCTACCACCTCTGCCGGCTTCCCACGCTCTCCAAGCGCAGATCCACCCATAAGACCGCACCAGAGCGTGATTCCGCTTCCTGTGCTGCCACTGCCACCACTGCTGCCCCTGCGGCCCTTACCACCCTTACCACCCTTGCCGCCTTTCGGTGCGGCAGGGTTGTGCTCGGTCACGATATCCGCGGCATATCCGTGCTCCTCAAGTCTGGTGGCAGCAGCATCACGTTGCCTTTTTACGATATGCTCAGGAAGTCTTGACGCATGAGAGCATCCATAAATCGTGTTCGCACCCATCCTCTCAAAATCAACCCCTGAAATCCGGGAGGGCGTAATCACAGCCCTGATCTGTCCGCCTCCACGCGGATAATAGCCACGCCGCAACACCTCGATCTCCACACCGCACCCGGCAAGCGCGAGTGCTGGCAGCGTGACGTGCCGCAGATAGTCGATCGGCGGACTCCAGTTCACATCGGTTCCGCCTGTGATATCAAAAAGGACAATTTCCGGTGAATGTAACGCAACAGGGATCAGACACTGGAGCAGAAGCGAAATGCTTCCTGCTGTGCCTATATCCAGGCGGTATGTCCCACCCCTGATCTCACCCGGTACAAAGATTACCTCAGTGGACCGGAGTGTAAGACCTGAAACTTCTGCATCGGTAAGCGACGCCACCGCTTCTATCGCGGTCAGGTGCTGGGCAGAAAGCCCAGGCGTCGGGCGGTTGCTGCGGATGTTTCTGATGCGCACAGGCGTTTCTGTGATCGCAGCCATGGCAATAGATGTGCGCAGGATCTGCCCGCCGCCCTCCCCGAACGAGCCGTCGATTGTGAGCATGTGATATGATCTGCTGCGGCGGTGATATATGCTTTGCCGGACCCGCGGGACTGGCGCATCCGTAGACACCAAAGTCCGGGGCACTTTTCACGCGCTCAGCCGGGCACTCATGCAACCCCAGAAAATCCACGAACATGGAAGAAAAGAGATTTGGAATGGAGATAAAACCACAAATCGCTACACGTCTAACTTTTTCGCATGTTCGGCAGAACTGGTCTGCGCAATCAGATCACGGACAATGGGGACCAATTTGTATGGAATTTTCATAAGCGTATCTCCGGAATCTTCATAAGCAGCTTCGTCATCGGCAACGGCTTCTTCGTCAGTCTGGCTCTCATAATGCGCTAAAACACGCTGTACCTGCTCTTCATTCCATCCTGGTGGGAGTTTATTCTGTCTCATTTTCTCCTTTTGATACGTCTTCGGTAAGCTATCAGTGCTTTTCCTGATAAATCGTATGTTATCGCAAATACGTTCTCTGGTTCTGGCAAATAGATAACACGTTGATACCTGCCAAACCCCGGTGTGGTTTACGTCCGCCGCTGGCTGCGAACTGGAGCGCAAAGCCCCGGCGCGATTCAAATCATCGTCTGGGGCGCTCTTGCCACATACTTCTCGAAAACCCGCTCCACAGCAGGTTTACGAAACTTCTTTGCCACGTCCAAAACTTCGATACTCAATATCTCGCCTTCTTGGCTTATGTCGAAGATTACCCCATCAGCGATTTCTTCGCTGTATCCAAACTCGCCTTTGTGGAGCTCTATATTCAGTATATCGATGTCTTTGAAGTATTTTATCATCATTTGTACGCCCCCAGATACCGCTCCGGTTTCGACGGGTATGCAGTCACTATGAGCAAATGGTCTTCGTGCTCCTCGAAAACGACTCTAACAAGATGATCTCCATGTACCTTCTGCGCGATTCGCCGCCCATACTTCCCGTCTATGACCGAATAAGGATGTGTTACTGTTTCTAACACTGTGGATCTGCTTAGATTTCTCATATTCATCTTGTACAGCGCATAAGGATGGAATACAATGTTTTTCAAGCCAACACCTTTCTGACCAAGGTATCTTTATTTCGGGTCATGGTTATACTTCTATCGCCGCTGCACATCTAAGATGCCGGATCATGGGGTGCCGGGGGGGGGGGATGCTGCCGGCGCGGCTTTGCGGTCGCGGGCTGGGGTCGGGTGCGCCCGGTGGAGGGGTCTTCGGGCGGTGGGGATTCTGGTGCGATGAATTTTAGTGTGTGCGGGTGCATAAGGGTGGTCAGGTGCAGACGATGGTTGATCAGGCGGAGATTCACAGGAAAGTCATAAGTGGCGATGTCGAGGAGCGCAGATGGGCGGCAGGTCAACTCAGAGATAATTTTGCAGATTTGCCTGACAAAGAACTGGCATGGAAAGACATGATTCGGCTGACACAGGATGACTGGCTTGTACGGTTTAGTGTAGAAGGTGCACTCGATCATGCCTTTCAGCATGTCCCTGACAAAAAGCAGGCATGGAACGACCTGATTCTGATGACAGAGAGTGGAGCCAATTATGTACAGTTGCGTGCAGCATATGCACTTGGTTCTGCTTTTCAGTACGCTCATGACAAAGAAGAGGCATGGAGAGACCTGCACCGGCTGGCAGAGGATGAAGACATTAATATGCGATATGGTGCAGCAGTTGCACTTGGTCGTGCTTTTTCATACATTCATGACAAAAAACAGGCATGGGGGGACCTACTTCTTATGACAGAGGATGAAGACCTTTCTATGCGGCTTCGTGCAACAGATATGCTTGGTTCTGCTTTTCAGTACGTTCATGACAAAGACGAGGCATGGGATGGCCTGATTAGGCTGACCAATGATGGAGAATCGGTTGTGCGGATGAGTGTAGCACATGCGCTTGGTTCTGCTTTTCAGTACGTTTCAGAAAAAGACGAGGCGTGGGATGACCTGATTCGGCTGACCAATGATGAAGACTCATTTGTGCGGTTGCATGCAGTATATGCGCTTGGTTCTGCCTTTCAGCATGTTCCTGACAGAGAAGATGCGTGGAGAAACCTTCATCGGTTGACCGAGAACGAAGACGGTTTAGTAAGGTTGGGTGCAGCGAGTGCGATAGGTGCGGCTTTTTAGCATATATCTGACAAGACTCAGGCATGGGGCGACTTGATTCGGCTGACAGCGGACGAAGACAGTTATTTAAGGGCGTCTGCAAATCACTCTCTGGGCAGAGCGTCCATATTCAAGGCAACCGAAGCAGAAGATGAAGGGGATTTCAAGAGCGAGCTGAAAAACGCCATTGAATTTTTCGAGAGATCGTCAAAGGAGACGACTTATTCAAACCCATCCAGATTCTGCCTTCCGTTTTACAGATCATTCTACTCACTAATGTTCGAGAAAGCAGGAGCGGAAGGTGAGGTGAAGAGATATCTTGCCGAGGCAAAAAGTGCATCGGAAGAATCGGAAAATAAAGAGACGCTCATCGAAGCCGTAGAGAATCTTGCAAACGCGCTATCAGAAGGCCAGAAGGTGACAGATTTCGACGCCACGAAATTCGACCTCAACGCGTGCCGGCGATACTGCGACCGCGCCGCAGACCTAATCGGTGACGCAGCAGAGGGTGCACCGGGCGCAGCGTATGTTTTGCGGCGTGGGCTGCCGATAATCGATGATTGGATAAAGGAAATCATACGCGAGATTCAGGAGAAGGCAGAAGCGGTACGCAGAGGGACGCAGGGCACGTCGCTCGAAGAGCTTGGACTTGCAACTGCCAGACCCGCTCAGGAACTGCCCACTCAAGACCCATTGGCACTGACGATGTCACTGGGCACCATGGCGAGTAGTGCAAGAGTCTTGTGTGAACTCATTACAGCTGATGATGAAAGGATACAAGCGTGTGAACAACTCAAGAATTTGAGTGGGCTGGAGCTCTCGGAACAGGGTGGGGCACTTGCCGATGCCTTAGAGTACATAACCACATGTCTCCACGGCCATCGCAACGAAGCCCCTCCTACTAAGACCGTGCACATTTCAGAGATGCAAAAAGAGATTGTCAGGATCGCTGTAGCCCAGTTCTGTTTTGAACTGACAGAATCGTTTCCATTTGTTCTCAAAAACAAAGATGAGGTGAAAACGAAGGTCTTTTCAGCACTCGAAATTGCCAAGCACGATGGTACAAACATCGTCTGCTTACCTGAGCTCTGCCTCTGTGAAGAATGGATAAGCGAGATCGAGGAACGATATCCGGATATGATCGTAATCGGTGGCAGTTTCTACAAAGACAAGATGAACATCTGTCCGGTGATAATGAAGTCCGATGCCGACACACATTACCAGCCCAAGATTATACCGTCCCGTAATGAAGACCCTGAAATGACAGGGGTGGGGATGGTATCTGGAGACGCGGTTTACATCTACGAGACGCGATTTGGCAGGTTCATGGTACTGATCTGCAGAGACTTTGACTACCTGCTCACTCGCCTCGTGCATCGGAAGAATCCAGATATGATCTTCTGCCCCGCCTTCAATCCCGTATCTGCAAACAAACGATTCCATAACGCGGCACACCTCCACGTCGAAAAGAACCCTTTGTACATTCTGATTGCAAACACAGGGAAGTACGGCGGAACTTCAGTATTTGGAAGGTTGCACAAAGACTACTTCGGACTATTGGTGGACAATAGATGCAAAGACGCTGGAGATTCGACGTATAAGTTGTGCGAAGTCAAAAAGGGGCAAGAAGAGGTGATACTTGCAAATTTCAACCTAATTCACAAAAGCGTTCAAACACCAACGCCAGCCGACCCCGATGAAGAGATACGAAACGTTGACCACATCCGAAAAATTCCAATTGAACTGGATCGATCAAGAATCTGATGCACCAGGAAGAAGAAGAAGAAGCCCACAACAAAAGCGTTCACCCGACGACCCGCCCCCGAAACATCGAA
>JAUVWP010000038.1 GCA_030604085.1 Methanosarcinales archaeon
CAGAATCTTCCACGAGAAGATCCAATCGGTATCCCAAATTGATTTTCATTCCGTCATAGATTACAGGAAGCCCAACCTGTGACAAGACTTTAAGGCCTCGTTTTTCCAATTCATACTTCAAACAAGCCTCGTATGCGCTTTCCAGTAATCCGGGTCCTAAGGTGGGTGTACCTGCATTGCTGCCCCAATAATCTTTTCAGATATTACGTTTAATTCCATCTTCTCTGTGCCCTCTGTGCCCTCTGTGGTTTTGTATCTTATGGTTTGTTCAACAAGAAATGCAAATATACAATTTAGATGCTTAATACTCGCACGATTCTATATTACGTCTAAAAATTAAATTTGCATGACACTACCCTGCTACTCACCAGTCCCATTCTCAGGCATATATATCACCTCTCCGGTATCAAGCCGGTACGCGGTCCCGATCTTTGATCCCTGACCACCCATGATCTGCTCGGTCATATTCATGACCTTTATCGTCTCCTTATCCTTGATTATGACCTGCATATTCGGGTCTCCCGGGTTCTTGACAATTGTTACACTCGCATCAGCGTCAAGCAGTTCCGGCACGTTGTAGGAGACAACGAGCGCAACAAGGAGCGCGACAGCAAAGACCATCGCGGCATCAAAGAGGTTTGCAACGCCACCCAGTGGATCCTCCTCGTCGTCCAGAACGATCCGCTTCCGGGTTGATCTCACTTCAATACCTCCACAACGTACTCCATGTCGCTTAAGTCCTGCATGTACCACTTCTTCTTGATTAAGAGGATGCTGTAAGCCACCCCACCAGCCAGAAGACCGAGAACCGTTGTTGAGAATGCGATCACCAGATTTGCTGCAAGTTGCTGGATGTTTCCTGATGATAACCCCATCAGCGCAGGACCCATCGGGATCAGCGTCCCCATAAGCCCTAACATCGGACCAACCCGCGCCACCAGCCTCGCCTGCATCAGTTCATCGGCAATCTTCAGTTCGTAGTCCTGAAGCAGCTTCTCTGCCTCAACCGGAAAATTTCCTGCACCGAGAATCTCTGAGATCTCTTTTATGAACTTCTTTAAGAGATCGTTCGATCCACTAACCGTGAGTACTGCTGCCGCCCCGTTTGGATCACCATTCCCAATCTTCGCCCTCGTATCCCTGCAACCCGCCTTGAGTCGTTTCACGTCCCGGTTTCTCGATGTGTACTCGGATATGAACTGCCCTGTCGAGACAAACGACCATGCGATCAGTCCGAGCAGGATGATTACCACCGGATAGAGCAGCGTATTCGAGATCATAAACATTGTTCCAAACATTCCTGAAGATATGTCCATTTTATTCTCCTTTCAGTATTTTAATTCCTTAGAATCACTCAATCACTTAATCAATCACGCAATCACTCACTCATTCGACCGTCTGTACCTGTACCCTGCAAAGCCGATTATGCCGAGCGCAGCCATCAGCGCAAGCGAGAGGAGCGTCTCGCCCACATCCATCCGGATGCCGGGCATTGGAACCGTCTGAGCCTGCATGTACGCGGGGATTATGAGCGGCGAGAGCAGGTAGAAGAGCCCGAAGAGTATCATCGCGGTTCCAAGCGCTGACGGGTCCCTGCATCCAAATCTCCTTGCGAGAAACGCAATCGAGAAGGCGGATAAACAGATGCCTGCAAAGAAGACCACGCCCACTATTGCGCCGATCACGATGTTGCTTTTGTCGATTGCACCTGCAAGAACAGTACACGCAAGAAAGAGCGCGACCATGCAGACAGGACACGGGAGAGAGAGCCAGAGAAACGTCTTTCTCGAGATGTCGCACCCGCAGGATATCCATTTCCTCTTTGTATGGACTCCGAAGTAGAGCAGTCCGGCTGCGATGATGAGATGCATCGTAACGCCGGCTGCAAGGATGTTCTGCGTCAGATCGAGCGGGATAACCCCGACAAGGTAGCCCATGACAATCGAGACCACGAGATAGACGGTCGCAAGATATGCGACCTCCTTCCATCTCAGGCTGGCAAAACCGCAGCCAAGCCCGGTCTTAAGAGCCAGGACTGCAACTCCGATCAGAACGCCGAATGCGATTAAGCTGGTTGTATCTGTCATAATCCTCCGGCTATCTCCGTTTAAGCCATAGTCCTGAACCGATCAGTCCGAGGATCACGATCACAGCAACGATTGCCATTAACGGTGCACCCGATATCGGCAGCGAGGATGATGTCTGCATCTCGGTCATCACTTTTCCTTCGACCTTATCTGGAGCGTCGCTTGCGTCACTGGGCTTACTGGTTTCCGATGGCGGTTCCGGCACCACATCCCCGGTTATCCCGACACCTGTTGGCGAAGAGGAAGATGAAGAAGACGTGTCTGTCTGATTCGTTGCACCTTCGTCTGCCGTATTCCAGCCCGGCGGATATGTGCCGCTACTGCTACTGCTGCTACTGCTACTGCTACTGCTACTGCTGCTACTGCTACTGCTCTGATGCTCGGGTTTTGCGCCCGGTTCAAGCAGCCCATTAACATAAGAATCGATCAACGGATTTCCGCAGCAGACGATGCAGCAGCAGGGTCCGTACTTCTCAACCGATTGCTGGTACTCCTGTGCAAGAGCCGCTTTTATCTCATCGGATGGATTCCAGTACGGATTTCCTTCGGAATCAAGCATCCGTGTCGACTCAATCATCCGTGCCATCATTTTTTGGCGTGCCCACGCATTGTTCTCATTGAACCAGTCCTTTAGCCCCAGATCGTACTCGTCCTGTATATAGATCGAGTACATCGTATTCCACATCTCGTCGGTTATGAGATCGGGATTTGTGACCTGCCAGCCCCAGAGGTTTGACATGATCTCAGACATCGATCCTGCACCTGCGTAGCCATGCTCCTTCATGCCCTTGATCCAGAGTTCGTTGTAGTATGTCGAACGCAGATCCCGCATCAGGACGTGCTGCAGCGTCTCCAGTTCTGCACCGCCAGGGTTCTTGAGGTTGTTTATGTACATATCAGGCGACTCGCCGGACACGCTCCGGATCGCCATGCTCAAGCCCCCGAAGAACTCGAAGGTATGATCGATCCCAAGCACGCTGTGTGAGTGCGATGTCCAGCTGAAGACCGCAACCTCGATCCCATCGAGATTCTGCCTGAAGAGATCGACGTACTGCTCGCCCCAGATCGTGTCGCCATACACATTAGCCATATTCCTGATGTAGAGGTCTGCTATCGTTTCTTCGCGGTCCCATGTGCCGGTTCCGGCGATTGCTGATGTGAGTCCGCCGATTCCCCAGACACCCTCAGGAGGTCCGAAGACCCGTATCAACGAGAGTTTACGCGCCTGTTCTTCGGTGTAAGTGTCGTTCTGCCCGATTAACCAGTTGTACGTCCGCTGGGTGCTCTCATTGACAAAGTTCCTGTGATGCGGTGAATCATCCGCTTCAGATGCTAAGCGAACCGCTTTGTTGATCAGCTCGATCTGGCGGGGCCAATTCTCCCGGTATATGCCGCTCATCGTGACAACGACATCGATTCTCGGTCTCCCGAGCTTTTCTGTTGGTATGAGTCTGACATCGTGGATGTTGTTGCTCCTATCCCAGACCGGCTCCACACCCAGCAGATAGAAGATCTCGGACTCAAGCACGCCCAAATCCTTCATCGTATTGGACGAGAACAGGACAAATCCGACCTTCTTCGGATAGCTCTCGTCGGTTCCGTTATAGTAGTTTGAGAGCAACTGGTCGATCAGTTCGCACCCGACCACCCACGCAGCCTCGGTTGGCACGATGTTCGGATCGAAACCATAGAAGTTCCTGCCGGTCGGCAGCACATCCGGGTTCCTGATCGGATCGTTGCTCGGTCCGGGCATGATATACCGCCCTTCGAGCGCGTCAAGCGTCTTTGGTATCTCGATCTCGCAGCCCCGGAGATTATCTGCGTACTCGATTGCGAGGTTTAAGAAGTCCGTGAGTGGCGTCTCTGCTGCCTCTTCACCCGACATCTCCATTCTCAGGATAACTGTCGAGTTATCCATAGTCTTCACTTCTCCACCCATGCCGTACGCAAGCGTCCGCCCTGAGATCGTCAAACTGCCTGACACGTCGCTTGAATCAACGATTGCATTCACAATATCTTGCGCATCATCCTCGCTTCCGAACCCCAGCCACACGTCGAGCCCGTCCAGATGTTCTCCTGCACTCACGCTTGTGTTGTTGCTTCCGGTGAACCATGTGCCGCCCATCGCGGGTGTGTAGTACGCCGCATCGATTGTGTAATTCCCGGCAGGAAGATTTTGGAAAGTGTAGTTCCCGTTCTCGTCAGAGATCGTCTTCGCAACCACCACGTTTCCTGATTCCGGATCGGTTGCGTTCTCTGACCACCCAAGCACAGCCTTCTGCACCTCATCCGGAGTTGTCCCGTTGATGATAACCTCCCAGAGAAGCATTCTCGTCTGGTTCTCGGTGATTCCTGTGGTCTCGATGTACTCTCTGAAATCGTATCCGAGAATCGATTTGGTCATATCCACGAGACTATCGTCTGACAGCGGCTTTCCCATGATGTGCAAGCCGTAAGGCATGTACGTCATCTTGATCTCAAGGAGATAGTCATGCACCTCCTCGAGAAACTCCTCAAAATCGTCGTCATTCGATTCCGCAATCTCGGTCAAATTAACATTCAGATCATAATCGAGATTCAGATCGCGGCACATATCGATTATCTGCGCCCTGTAGGCACCCTTGAGCGTGCCGTTCTCTTCATTCTCGTAGAGTGGTATCGTCTGCTCAAGGTTCGAGAGATTCCCGTAGAGTCCCGCTGCAACGATAACCGGCGTCAGGTGGTCGATCATAACCGCACTGCCCCGCCTCTTCGCAACGATTCCTTCGCCGACCCCTTCCACTTCATAAGGATAGACAACAGGCATATCACCTATCAAAATTGCGGGCCAACAGTCCTCTACTGACAAGCCAACGCCTTTTCCGGGCAGCCATTCCTGTGTTCCGTGCCTGCCCATCGAAACGATGGCATCAGCCTCATAGACGTGATTTAGCCAGTAGTAGAATGCGATGTACTGATGAGTCGGCGGAACTGACTGGTCGTGATAGAGCGCAGTCATGTTCTGCTCTGACCCGCGCGATGGTTGCGGCGCAATCAGGATGTTTCCAAGCGTTATCTTCGGGATCACGAGGTATTTTCCGGATTCGTTCTCGTAGACCATGATTCTACCCGGAGGCTCGCCCCACCGCGCTACTACCTCGCCTCTCTTCTTTTCAGGTAGCGTGTTGTTGAACCATGTTTGATACTCCTCTTCCGGAATAAGCGCAACATCATAGTTCTCCGCGACATTTTTGATCTGGTCAGGAACCCATATTCCGATATTCCGCCCTTGCGAGAGCACTAGATAAAGGAGTTCCTTATCAGTCGGTATCTTACCGCCGAGCGTGTAGCCCCGTTCCGAATCATTCATCGCATGAAGGATGTTAACGATGCTTGGCGCAACATCGAGGTTTGCTGCGGCAAGAGCACTGCCGTTTCCAACGGAGTGGTGATAGTAGAGAATCGCAACCCTCTTCTTGCTGTTATCTATGTGGCGCAGACTGCCCCACGAGAGCGCACGATCGACAGCCCACTTTACCTGATAGTCGATAGGCTCAATGATCTCGACGTTGTATGTCGCATTGTACACCCTTCCTCCGACAACGATGAACTCGATCTCGCCTGCAATCTCCATCACAGGGATCTGAATATTGAAGTAACCGTCCTTTCCGGTTGTCTCGTTCTCCCACGCTTCAACTGTAGTGTAGAGTTCGATGCATTTCAGGACCGGAACATCCATCGCTTCGAGATACTCCCGCTTCTTAACCATCACCGTGAGCGGACCCATCCCGAGCCCGAGGTCTATCATGACATCGATGGCAGATTCGTTGCCATCCATAAACATCATGGTCAGGTTCTCTTCAAAGAGCAGGAATGGCTGGAATGCCGGAATCACGTTCGCTCCTCGCGCCTCCGCATCCCTGATGAGTGCGTCCACAACACCAATCTCGCCGGTCCCTTCCCGCGACTTCCAGAATACGATCCCCATTGTCAGGTTATCAGGATTATAGACATAATAATCCCCAGCATCCTCGCTGTACCACTCGAGATACTCGGTTAAGTTCTCAAAGATTCGGTCCGCATCCGGATGATAGATTCCGTCATCAGGGGTGATCTCAGGTTCTTTGATCAGACCAGAAAGACCGCAGAACTCGCAACCAAGATAAAACAGAAGCTGTTCCATGTTCCTTTCGTTGCGGCTCTCCCAGTACTCTATGATGTACGGATACTCGGTTAGATTGACATTTGTCAGGTGGTCAGGATATGTGCAGATCACTGTAACGCCGCTCTCATTTGCAGCCTCAATCAGCGGCACGAGCACGTCCTAAATCGATTTTGTTGTCAGGTGCGATGCAAAGATCACGTCATACGTCGTCAGATTGAGGTCGGGGGGAAGTGTGTGACTGTCGTACACGCTTATATTCAGACCGATCCTATTTGCGGTTTTTCTGGCTAAGAAGACATCACCTGCCGATTGCAGGAAGAACGCCATCTTTGGATCCCTGTTCACGCTTCCGAGATTCCCGTCTCCGGTGTAGCTCGTGATTGTGACGAGAGCAGAGTCTCCGGCAGGGATGTTGTGCACCCTGCCAGCGATTGATCCGGTGCCATAAGAGCCGCCTGAATTGTTGTATGTCGCGTTTCTGACAGCGTTTACAGTCTCATTGTCTACGGTATCGTTTAACCGGATCTCAAGATCGCTTATGTGCGCTCCTGCGCCCATTTCCACGCTGATATTTCCGATCGCATCTCCGGAGATCGCTGTTATCGTGTAGCTGCCTTCGGGCAGGTTGGTAAAGATGAAACCTCCGTCTGCATCGGTTTTTGTGTTTGGTGCCGGCATGACCGGTACGCCCGCAGGCGGCAGATCGTCATCACAATCGTCATCGTTATCGTCATCGCCATCACCACCGTCACCGCCAGAGCCGTCGTCTCCAGGCTCATCCATCTTCACCAGGACGGTAGTTGCGCCTGTCATCACAGTCGTCGCGCCACCCATGCCGTGTGCGAGCGTCTGCCCTGAGATCGTTGAGGTGCCAGCCATGTCACTTAAATTTACTGTCGCATCCACGATATCAAGTGCATCTGCCGCGTCTCCGAAGGAGAGCCACACCGCAGTTCCCGAGAGATCCTCGCAATCGCCCAAACTGGCGTTCGTGCTTCCGGTGAACCATGTGCCACCCATCTCGGGTGTGTAGTATGCTACATTGATCGTGTAATTTCCGGCGGTGAGATTGGAAAACGTGTAGTTTCCGTTCTCATCCGAGGTTGTTTTCGCAAGCACGGTCATGTTCTCAGGTTGTGCAGTTGTGGGCAGTGCCACAATCGAAAACGCCACGATAAGCGCTGCAACCATCAGTATGGATGTTATGCCGCGGTTTCGCGCATCTTTTTTCGCCGTGCAAAGAAGCATATCACCGCCCCTCGCCCGAAGGGGAGTTTTTACTCGGTGTTTTGTGAAAAAATTGTTTTCCATCTTTAGTCCTCAGCGCTACTCCGCATGTAAGATCATGAGAGCGTCCAGCGATGTGACTGCGCAATCTCCATTCATGTCGCCTGCCAGCTCCGGTTCGCGGCTCCCGGCACTCATCCCAAGGGCTATGAGCGCATCTGTCGACGTGAGACGATCGTCACAATCGAGATCACCTTTGAGGTAGCTGCTTATGATGACTGTTGCATTCGTCATCGCCACCACCTCGCCTCCCATCTTGTGTGCGAGCGTCTGCCCTGAGATTGTTGAGGTACCTGTTAAGCTGCTCGAATCGATGCTTGCGTTTCGTATATTGTTTGCATCTTCCTCGTTTCCGAAGGTCAGCCATACCGCAACGTCACTTTCAGCAACTCCATCGCCCACACTGGTATACGTCCGTCCTGTGAACCATTTGCCACCCATCGCGGGTGTGTAGTATGCCACGGATATGACGTAATCCCCGGCGGGAAGATTGGAGAACGTGTAGTTTCCGTTTGCATCCGAGGTCGTATTCGCAAGTGCGGTAATGCTTCCTGATTCTGCGGTCGCTGACAGCGACGCAATCGATAGCGCAGTTACCAGTGCTATAATCAGCAGATTTACGGTATTATTTCTTTCCATTTGATTTTTCCTCTGTTTTCGAGTACACCGCGTCAGAACGTATGTTCGTCGGCGGTGAAACATCTTTCAAGTCATCGCATGTTAGGTGCTCAATAAGCTTGCCCTAACAAAGTTAGGTTTTTTGATTAAAAGCCTAAAACCGGAGGCTATCTCCGTTTGAGCCACAACCCTGTGTCGATCAGTCCGAGAATTGCGATCACCGCAACGATCGCCATCAACGGTGCACCTGATATCGGCAGCGAGGATGATGTCTGCATCTCGGTCATCACTTTTCCTTCGACCTTGTCAGCAGCAGCACTGGCGTCACTCGATTGACTGGTTTCCGATGGTGGTTCCACCATCGCCTCCCCGGTTGTTCCAACGCCTGTTGACGATTCTGATGGTGTCGTCTGGTTCGCTGTTCCTTCTGAAGGTTCGGGCGGGTATGTGCCGTCCCTGTTGCCACTGCGGTCATGAGGCTCATAATATGCCTCGCTGTCATGTGGAGATTCCGAATATGCCTTTGTCATATCTTTCGTGTATGTGTCAAGCAGCGGATTTCCGCAGCAGACCATGCAGCAGCAGGGACCATACTTCTCGACCGATTGTTGATATTCTGCAGCAAGCGCTGCTTTTATCTCATCCGATGGCTCCCAGAAGTCCTTCCGTGCAGCTTCGAGCATCCTTGCCATCATCTCTTGGCGTGCCCATGGGCTGTTCTCGTCAAACCAGTCCCTGGTTCCAAGATCGTATTTATCCAGGATATACACCTCGTACGCCTCGTTCCAGTCGGCAGCATCAACAAATCGCGTATCCACAACATCCCAGCCAAAGAGGTTTGCCAGATGGTCTGAAAGCGTCCCTGCTCCGGCATAACCATGCTCCATCATGCCCCCGATGTAATTCGGATTTAACATGCGTGTCCGCATCTCCATGTTTATGAATTCGCCCAATGTCTGCATCCGTGGATTGCCGGCATCCCTTGCATTCGTTATCCACATCTCAGGGCGCTCGCCCTCGCTCACGCGGGCAATCGCCAGACTCAAACCCCCGAAGTACTGGAACGGATCATCACCGTCCAGAACGCCGTAGAGATTGCTGCTCCGCACAAAGACTGCGATATCGGTATCCGTTATGGCTGCTTTGAAGACATCCACGCCAGAGATGAGTGGACTTGTGTACATCTCGCCATCGATGTATACGTTTCCTGAACGCTCGATGAATTGATCCGCAATCCGGTCTGTATTCTCCCACGTATCGCTTGCCCATGCCGCATCCGCAATTCTCACGCCGTAATCCCCCTCAGGCGGTCCGAACAGTCGCGACATCGACAATTTCTCGGCTTCTTCCTCATCCACGGTCACATTCATGGACTCCATCAGTTCCATGTAGTACGCCTTCAGCTCGAGGGAGTGCTTCCGCACGTAGTTCCTGTCTTCACTTTCGTTCAACTGCGAGACGATCCTGACCGCGTCGTCAAGCAGATCCATCTGCCATGGGAACTGATCCCTGTGCAAGCCGGAACTGTGACCGATGACATCGATTCTCGGACGCGTGATCACTGTTCCATCGGTGAGTTTCAGTGTCATCTCGGACTCGTTCATGATGTGCAGATTCTCCACTTTGGGCTTGGTGTAATAGAGAATCCTGCCATCGCTCCGCCATATCGGTTCAACGCCCATGAGATAGAGCATCTGGGAGTGTGGGATGCCGTGATTGCGCATCGTTTCTATCCCCCAGAGGACGAATGCGACCTTTTCAGGGAATTCTCCGTTTCTCTCATAGTAATCCACGAGAAGTGCGTCCATCGTCTCTTTTCCGATCGCATAAGCCTCCTCTGTGGGAATCGTCCTTGGATCAAACGAATAAAAATTTTTCCCGGTCGGCAGAACATCAGGCGTCCTTAAGACGTCCCCGCCGACTGACGGCATGATGTATTTTGCACTAAGCGCGTCCAGGAGACTCTTTATCTCATTTGAGGATGACGCGAGGATGTTCTGATAATATTCCTTTGCTATCTCCAGATCTGCGGAAACATCCGGGGACGAACCACCAAAAATCTCGTTCTGGGCAACTGTAATATTCACACCATCGACCAGCACGCTGTAGAGCAGTCGATAGGACTCGGTCTTGTTAAACTCCTCGGAATCGTGGGAATCGCATGATGCGTTCACCGCCTGCACGTCTTTTATATATTCGCAACCAAGCATCCCCCTCACAAGCGCAATAGCACTCTCATCCGGTATGGGATTTGCAAATATCCTCAGACCATAAGGCATATTCGCATACATCATCTCGTGCAGGTAATCGTGCACCTTTCCGTAGATTACCAGATCTTCAAACTCCGAAAAACTCGCATTGCAGGCGATGTTTATCCCGAGGTCACAATCGATGCGCGTATCTTGTATGATCCCGATGCTCGTGTTCTTGTATCCGCTCATGAGAAGCGTGTTGTCATTCTCCTTTGCGAGCAGATAGTGATGGATCGCCTGATGAAGGTTCGAATAGTTGCCGTACAGTCCGGCAGGGATGAATGGAGGTGTTGCATGGTCTACGATTACCGAATAACTCCGCCTCTTTGCCTGCGTTCCCTCGCCGACATTGTCAACGATGTAGATGTACGGATTCGGAAAGTCCTGTATCAGCGCTTCGGGCCACGATCGCTCGTCGAGTCCGACCTGCTTTCCAGGAAGCCATTCCAGTGTCCCATGCGTTCCGATGTGAACCAGTGCGGACGCATCGAATCCCTTCTTGAGCCACAGATAAAAGGCGATGTACTGGTGGTTTGGCGGCAGGCTCGAGTTGTGGTAGAGCAGCTTCTCACTGTTCTGGTACCCCCGGTACGGCTGCGGAGCAAGCAGTACATTTCCGTACTTTATACATGGAATTACGATGTATTTACTGCCATTTGGTGCGGTATATACCATCTGATCTCCAGGAGGTGCTCCCCAGTCTTTTTTCACCGCATCTCGCATATCCATAGGAGACTCGTTAAACCACCGGGTGTAGTCGTCTTCCGAAACCAGTACAATTGCGCCGGATCTGGCAAGTTCATCCACATCATCCTGCGCCCATGCGCCGATATTTCGCCCCTGTGTGATCAGTTTGGAAACGATGCTTCCGTTGTTTGACAACGAATCATTCCGGTCGCTGATGTTGTACCTTGTGAAATTCCCCCCAAGATCGTAGCCGGCACCGTCCATCTCATTCAAGAGCACCTCAAGCGTTCTCGGCACGTCCATGTAACTCGCACCGATCTCGGACTTTCCTGGCGGATACGAGTAATAGATGAGCGCAATCCTTTTCTCGCTGTTGTCCAGGTACTTAAGATCCGTCCACATCAGCGTCCGGTTCACAACGTAACTCGCCCTTCCGGGAATCGGAATCTTCATATTTGCGTTTGTTATCTCGTCAGGAACGCTTCCGCCTACAACGATTGGCTCAACCAAGCCCTCGAGTTCCTGAAGCGCAACCGCCCAGCTTATGTATGACGTAGGAATCCCGATCGTCGAGTTCGCCCACTCAATAGGTGTCTGTCCCGTTGTTATGCAATTCATCCATGGCACGCCAAGCCGTGCGATCACCTCTTTTCTCTCCGCGATTCCGCTCAGATTGAATGCCTTGCTGCCGTGAAACGTTCCCATATAGGAGAGGACAATATCAACCGTGGCGTTCCCGGTCTCATCGAAGAAGACCTCTCTGAGATCGGTGTAATCGAGAATAGGAATCACGTTTACGCGTCTATTCTCAAACTCCCGTATGATTGCGATCCAATCATCAAGATAGTATCCGTTGGCATAGTAATAGCTTGAGAGCGTGAGACCGACCGTTGGATTCTCCGGGTGGTACTTTCCGGTATCCTTGTACCACTCCATATACGAGGATAGATTCTGGAATAGGCAATCCTTGCAGGGCTGGAACTCCGGTTTATAATCCGGATGGAATATTCCGCTGCGAGGCAGCTTTATTCCGGGTTTTATCTCTTCATCAGCGTCCACCAACGTAACTGCCATATAGGTGAGGATGCGGCGGTGGTTTTCAATCCCGCTGGGTGTCCAGTATTCCTTATAGGCATGCTTTCCTATGTTCTGCGGCACATTCACCACCCATAAGGAGGCAGATTGGGAAAGCCACATCGTCTTGCTCGTGCTGTTCGCCTCATCCAGCCGATCTTGAACCGCTGGGAGATATGAGAGATGGTATAATGCAATGATGTCGAAGGATGTGAGATTGTTCTCTCCCGCCTGATCACGATTGTAGATCGTGAGGCTTATCGTTGTGTTCGCAAGGGTATAATCCTTCATCGCCTCCTCGAGATAGTAAAGGTGGATTGTATCCTCCTGCAGTATGAACAGGACATCTACCACCTGCAAACCGTAGAATTTCGCGCCAAGGTGGTTTATCAGTTGCAACATGTCAAAATCGCTGCCAGCCTCCCAGTAATCGGTGATATTTGTATCGGGAACGTTTTCGATGCCGATCTCCGAGCTTAGATTGTATGCAAAGATATGAGCGCTTCTGTTTATCGTCGGATTTATGCTCGAAACAGTATCATTGTCAAGAGAAGCCAGAAAAACAACACTCTCGTTGCCAAAGTCCTTCAACTTTGCCTGCGATGCATTATATATCTCAACTTCGAGCGTGGTGCTTGCTGACGCATTATAGAGCGAATCCCGGTTCTCATCCATTCCAAGAACGAAGATTATCCTGTTTCCTTCTGGCTGCGCAGTTGCAGATAGCGGCACAATCAACAGCACTATGAACAGCACTGCAACCAGCGGTATCGGTGCGAATGAACGCACGTTTATAGTATCGTTTCTTGCCATTTAATTCCTCTTTTATTATTTTTTATGTATATTATACAGGGGTGTGTTCACCATAGAGTGAAAACTCTTTTTGGCTATGGCAGGTTAGGTAAGCAATAATATTGCCCTAATAAAGTTAGATTTTGAACAAAAACCGAAAAAAAATTAGGTTTATGAAAAAAACTGACTCCCTGCTATCTGATGTGGGATATATGAGCGCAACAGACATGAATGTTTAGGTAAGTGTTTGGCTACCGCACAAAGTTATAAATCGGTATATCGTTCTCTGCGAGAGGGGTTTTCGGAGGTGGAGTATTCCGCTTGAAAAACCAACCTCCTGCTGAGATAATCGAAGCGGAACAGCACAGATCACCCCCCCTCCCCGACCATGCTCACATTGATCTCTATCCCGCTCTTCTCAGCATAATCACTGATCCGCTTCATCGCGTGCTCGACCATCCCGCCGTTTGTGAGGATCAGGCATCTCTTCCCGCATAGCGCCATCAGGATTGCCTTGTCGATCACGCCCGCTGCGATATCGAGGCGCATGCCATCCCTCTCTGCGATATTCTTGCTCTTCCTGCCCATCGCGCCGACAACCTCGATATCTGCGTCACGCACGATTTTACGGAGTTCTTCTGGCTCATAACCAGCCATATCGTAGATCCTGATGCACCCCGCCCTGACACCCCTCCGCTCCATCTCTGCAATCGCCCAACCGCGGTCGTGGATGTGCATGACCTTCGCATTGACCGCTTCGTAGGGGCTATGGAGGGCATAATCGCCATGCATCATTCCAAGATTCAGGGTGTCGCCCTCCTCTATCCCGGGAGGAACACGCACCCACATAAGATCAGGGGGCTTTAGCGCATCCACAAGTTCAGGAACGTTTCGAGGAGCCTTGTTGCGATCCGCAAGACCTCTCCGCTCAATCTCGTGATATATCTCAAGAGTGGTGGGCTGCCTCAAGCCCGCCCCCTTCAAGAGTTCAGGATCACCAAAGATCTGATCAGGCGCGCCCCTGCCGATAACCATGCCACCTGCCAGGAGATACACGTAATCCGACCATCCGTAGGCGAGGTCTACGTCATGGGTTGAGATGATGATCGTCTTTCCGAAATGGTTGAGTTCATCGAGCATATCCGTGATCTCGTCAGCACCAACCGGATCGAGATTGGAGAAGGGCTCGTCAAGGATGATCACCTCTGGCTCCATCGCAATAACGCCTGCGATAGCGACCCGCTTCTTCTCTCCGCCGCTTAGGTGGTGCGGGGGCTTGTCTTTGAGATGGGTGAGCCCAACGTACTCAAGAGTGTGATTCACACGCTCCAAAACCGTATCCTCTGGAAATCCGAGGTTTGCAGGACCGAACGCCACGTCCTGATACACGGTCGGCGCGAAGATCTGGTCATCCGAATTCTGAAAGACGATCCCGACCCGCCTCCGGATATTCCTGAGAGACTTCGAATCGTATTTAAACGGCATGCCATAGAAGAGCACCTCCCCGCGCCCGGGTTTTAAGGTTCCGTTCAGGAGCAGGAATAGCGTTGACTTCCCTAATCCGTTCTGCCCGACAAACGCGATCTTCTTACCTTCTTCGATCTCGATCTCTGCCCCATCAAGAGCTGCGGTTCCGTCCGGGTACGTGTATTTAAGATCTCGTGTCGCAAGAATCGGCATGATCTTTTACCTCGCCTCACAGAGACTTTTTGATATTTTCGAAATAGGGTTTTTTGGAAAACCACAGAGGACACAGAGGGGGCGAAAGATAAAAATAACAACGCTCTGTGCTCTCTGTGGTTTAATCTTCATTACCATAACCGGATCCTCCGGAAGAAATTAAAAAGTGTCGCCTCACAGTTCACACCTCACAGAAGCGATAAGGCAGCGATTGCGTATATGGACGCAAGAACTGCTTCGGCAGATCTGATCGGTCTCTTTGTCTCGAAGAGGGTCAGCTTTCCATCGTAGCATCTCGAATTCATGGCAAGATAAAGTTTCTCTCCCTGTTCATAAGATCTTATGAATAGCGTGCTTGCGAGCATGGCTACGGAATAGAGCGATCTTTTGAGGTTCGTGTATCCGAGCCGGACGGTCTGCGCGTGTTTTATAGACATTGCAACCTCTAAAAAGACGAAGATGTAGCGGTACATCAGCATGGACAGTTCGATCACAGAATCGGGAATTCCGGATCTCTTGAGGACAGCGAAGAGTTCGATCACAGGGGTTGAGAGTGCAAGGAAGAACATGCAGCTCATGCCGCCGAGGGTCCGCGATATCACAAGGATCGCCATATCGAGCCCTCCTGCATTAGCGGTCAGGCGGTACCCGAAGACCTCAAAAGAGAAGACCTCACTGCCTGATCCAAAGAAAAAGAGTATGACGAGTGATCCCGTAATGGCAAACCCCGTCGGTACGAGCAGTAGCGCTAAATAGAACTTAAGTGGGGTTTTACCGAAAAATACCGTTGCAAAACCCATAGAGAGTGCGATAAATAAAGGCGTTGCCGGAGATGTGGATGACACCCCGACAAGCAGCCCAAACGCCACGATAGTTAGTTTGAGCCAGACATTCCGGTATCTAAGACGGCTTACCAGCGCATAGTCGTCCAGCAAGTTTCGCATACCAATACCACGTTCAACCGGACTGATTCCTGCCCCGGTAGTATCCGAAGAAGTAACCGATTATGATAGCTCCAAGCGCTATCTGAAGCCCGAAGAGGAGACTCTCGATCTCGCCACTTGGTGGCTCCCATAGCGGGTCTGCAATCGGCTCATAAGTGCCGCCGGTCAGTTCCTCGATCACGCCTTCTGCCTCGCCATCGGCTCCACCGAATTCCGCGTCGGTGTTTGAGGCGACGTAGAGGAATAGTCCTGTAAAGACCAGGATGATTGCAACTACGATGATCTCCAATCTCATGATATAGCCCCCTTGATCTTGCTGATGGCTGCGTCACTTAGCACATTAAGTCTTGCAAGCATATCGCTCCTGACCTGTATTATGTACTTGAAGATGAGCGCTGTAATGGCTCCTTCGATTATTGCGAGAGGGACCTGAGTGAGCGCAAAGATCGTTGCAAACGCCTTGAACGATCCCATGACGCCACCCGGATCTGCCGGGAATGCGAGCGCAAGTTCAACTGATGTTACCACGTAAGTCGCCCAGTCGCCAAGCGTTGCTGCCAGAAAGACGACGAAGTAGAAGTTGAGGTTCAGCTTCATACCGACCTTGTAGATGGTGTATGCGACTACAGGTCCCACGATTCCCATGGAAAAGACGTTCGCGCCAAGTGTTGTCAGACCGCCGTGCGCGAGAAAGAGCGACTGGTACAGAAGGACGATCGTTCCGAGAACCGCTGTTATCGCGGGTCCGAATAGGATTGCGGCAAGCCCTGTGCCTGTCGGATGGGAGCAGCTTCCTGTGACCGACGGCAGCTTTAGTGCGGATAGGATGAAGATGAATGCTCCGGCTACTGCGAGCAGGGGCAGTATCTCCCGATTCTCTTTTATAAGTCTGTTTAACTTGTAGATGCCGTACACTACCACCGGTATCGATAATGCAAACCATATCTGCCACCACGGAGACCTGGCAGGAAACCTTCCATTACGTGCATGACGGACCTCCGCTACCCGGCGTACAGATGTTCCTGTGATTCCTTATGTTCATGTTATGTGCCTCCATGATTCTGTTCTGGTTCTGGTCTATGTGTCTTATCGGATTGTAAAAACAATTTGTGTTCTCGGACATGAAGAGAAATCGAGTGAAACACGTCTCGGTATGATAGGAGGAATTGCATAGGAGGAATTGCCCCAGAGGTAACATAAAGCCGTGTTTCACTCGGGCGCCCCCACTCTGGAAACCCCGGATGCGATCCGCTTCCGCTATAGGATGTAGGTCTCACAGTTCCGCTTACCGCGTCAGAGCGGGTTTCGAGTTCGGTTGTCATTTCACCCATATCTCTTCAATGTATCAATATTACTTGCTCTAACTTAAATGTTTCTGTATTGGCGAACGAAAAAAAATGGTGGTGGGGTCACCTCCGCTTGCGGTAACCCCAGTAGATGATAACCATCAGCGCGATCACCAGGACCATCCCGAGCATCGGAGCGCCAGAGAAGGAGAGTCCTGTGTTGAACTTCTCCTGTTTCTCGACCGTCATCTCGGATCCTTCCACATAATTGCTCCCTGATTGTTTGGACGGGTTCATCGGCTGGTCAACATTCGTGCCGACCCCGCCTTCGGTGGTGGTCTCGTTTGAGGCAGTGGATGATGTGTGGGATCTGGTAGGCGTCTCGCCCTGTTCTGGCGGATAGGTGCTGCTTCTGCCCCCATTGCCGGAATCGTCAGATTGTGCCGATGTGCTCTGCATACCGGTTATCTGGCTCATAACCTCTCGATATTTCGCTGCTGTTTCATCAGAGACTACCCCTGGCATTGAGAGTACGCCTGATATATACGAATCCAGCGTGGGATTCCCGCATATGTGATGGCAGCAGATGGCGCCGTTCTCGATTACGGATTCCACGTACTCTTTCACAAGGTTCTGGACGATCTCATCGGATGCGTCCCAGTAGAGGTTACCTTCACCGTCCAGTTTTCGTGTAGCTTCAAGCATTCTTGCGTTCATGGACTGACGTGCCCATGGATTCTCCTTATCGAACCATTCTTCCAGCCCGAGGTCATACTTATCCATGACATAGACATCATAGAACTGTTTCCACATATCGTCAGTGATCTCGTCAGGAAGCGTGACCGCCAGACCCCAGAAGTCCTCCAGCACACTATCGATCTCACTTGCTCCTGCATAATCATGCTGCATCATACCTTCGATCCATTTTGGATTATAGTATTTGGCACGCAGGTCCCTTGCAAGGAATTCAGCAAAGGTCTCTACCACCGCATGGTCCGGATCCTTGAGATTGACGATGTACATCTGCGGAGTCTCTCCGGAAACTTCCCTTACAGCCATTCCAAATCCTCCGAAGAACTCATAGACATGGTCAAAGACCACGCTGCCACTGCCTCGCCCATCATTGCCGCTGCGGCTGAACAGGACGGCATCCGTATCAGAAAGCGCCTGTCTGAAAACGTTGCCATCGAGATTTCCCCATATATTGTCACCATACGCATAGCTCATGGAGTCGATGTAGAGATTGGCAAGTTTACTTTCCTCCTCCCATGTACCACTGGCACTCACCGCCTCTCTGAATCCGCCAACTCCCCAGCTTCCTTCATCTGGACCGAATAACCTGCATTGGGATAGCCCCCTTGCATCATCTTCAGTGTAGTTGCCTGTAGCCACCAAGGCATCATATATTGCCTCAGAGTTCTCTTTGACATAATTGTCGTATGTGGAATTGTCTGCCTGGGCTGCCAGCCGTGCACCCCGGTCCATCAACTGGACCTGCCACTTCCAGTTGTCACGGTATATTCCAGACATGGTGACCACAGCATCGATCCTGGGTCTTTCAAGTTCTTCTTCCGGGATC
>JAUVWP010000080.1 GCA_030604085.1 Methanosarcinales archaeon
ATACCGCCTGTAATCATGCTTACTACATTTGCTTAAATATAAAAAATCAAGAAATTGCTCGTGCAATAAAGGTTTATTTTCCAACAGCTTTTATTTTCCAAACCTGACAGTTTTCTTTCTTTAGGTCCGTTTTGCAAAACATCTATGCCTCTTGTCATTTTTTACACCTCGTTTCACAATCACACGCTATCGTGTGGTAAAAGTTCTTAATTGCCCGTCTTCTATCCAATCAACCTGAATTATTTTAACTACGGGTGTTTTTGGTATGGTCAATTCTCTTAAATACTCGGCATCAAATTCTACCGATACTGCGCCATCCGGAAGCAGATCTACACCTTCTACCACCGTTTTTCTGACCACTCTGTCGTGTGCGGCGTCTGTAAATATCACAGTCACGGTTACGTCTTTTAACTCTTTGTCGCCGGTGTTACGGGCCGTCCCGTGTACTTTCACGCTCTCCATTCCAGTGAGGTTCTCTGCTGCCCCCTGTGTACAAACAACATCATAAGAAATATCCATGCCGCTCTCTTGTCCCAGTTCCATGTAACCGAGGTAACCGAGGTAACCGAGGTAACCGGATCCAACTGTGAGCGCCGCCAGCGCACAGACTGCCAGAACGCCATAAAACGTTTTTTTGTGTGCCATTTTCATTCACCTCATACTTGCTGTTTCGCCTTTGTCGTGCCAGCACTAGCGCCCACAAAGATGAGCGCCAGAGCGCCAATTCCAGAGATGTGTTCTGCGGACAACTCGCCTCTCAGGTAACACATTGCCCCGCCAACAAACAGAACCGTTCCCAGTATCACCAGTAATTCGCTGATCCTTGATTTTGCTTTCGTATTCATGAATTTCATCTCACGTATTCCCCTCCGCAAGCACTCCATCCTTCACGCGCACAATCCGATCAGCGTGCGCAGCGATCTCAGGATCGTGCGTGATCATGATGATGGTGCGCCCATCCCTGTTCAGGTCCTCAAAGATCTTCATGATCTCGTCACCAGTCTTTGTGTCGAGATTTCCGGTCGGCTCGTCCGCGAGAATGATCGATGGATCGTTTACGAGCGCCCGTGCGATCGCAACACGCTGGCGCTGCCCGCCTGATAGTTCTGTCGGCTTGTGATGCATCCGATCAGACAGTCCGACCAATTCAATCAGTTCTTTTGCGCGCTTCCCCGGATCGATGCCTGGTTTCTGGTTCGCAAGCGTCGGGAGTTCGACATTCTTAAGCACGCTCATTCTGGATACAAGATTGAAGGTCTGGAACACGAATCCGATCTTCTGCCCCCTGAGATGCGCAAGTTCGGCTTCGGAGAGTTTGCTCACGTCCTTTCCTGATACGTGGATCTCTCCCCCGGTTGGGAGGTCGAGGCATCCGATCAGGTTCATGAGCGTGCTCTTGCCCGATCCCGATGGTCCCATGATCGCAAGGAACTCGCCGCGCTGGATGGCGAGATCGATGCCATGGAGTATCGGCACTTCCATCTTGCCGATGTAGTAGCTCTTTCTGGCGTTTATGATGTCCACGGCGGGGGGTTCGTCCAGCCGCGGTTCGGTGTGGTCGTGGTGGCTGTGGTTGTTCATGTTATTTACCTCCTTTATTCAGACTGGTCGATGGATCGACTTGTCTGATTGTATAGTTGTGGATGACAGTACTTAAACTTTTCGATTAATCGAAATGTATTGTGATAGAATGCAGTACCTAACAACAAAATGCAAATAATGGTATAGATATTTTCTGGGAGTGCGTATTCATTTTTTCATCCTTTATCTGTTAGGATGTACTTACACAGAACTCTCCAGAACGAGCGATCTTTGACTACATAAAAAAAGTTAAAATCCGCAAACGTTATCTATCATCACGAGAAAAATATTGGCAGGAGAAATGTATATGGATGGAACTATTCGGGCTAATATTAGTTCGGGATTACATGTTGCAATCGTATTAAAAAAGGACCAAAAAACAGGTAAACTTACAACAGGAGTTGTTCAAAACATACTAACGAATTCTCGGACACATCCGCATGGAATTAAAGTTCGTCTTGAAAGTGGTGAAATAGGCAGAGTAAAAGAAATTTTAGATCAGAAAGTTTAGATAGATTTTTTTAAAATAACATAATTCCTACGATTATCGCGCCGAAAGTGACTACTACTATCATCACGCCAATTACCAATATTTTGATTTTATTTTTCATTATTATTCCCTTATCTCATCGCCCCGGGTCAGTGATGAGTCTGTGGTCCCTTGCAGCCCCGATCATCAGGCTGGCAAAACGTCCAGACACAAAAGCCAGACAATTCATCATGTGTGATTGAGATCAGACCCACACCTAACCTCATGATTGTGCAAATCACTGTTTCCCTACAATTGACACTCCGGGTCGGTATAGTGTGGGGCTTCTCCTTCGACATACCGATTTCTCCGGTTTAGCAGGTTTGCCAGATCTGGCTAAGCCATAAATCAGCCCAATAACGCCGCTAAATAATAACATTTGTAGGGGATTTATGGAAATTCCGAAACCTCCTTCTCCGCTCGAATATTCAAAAAATGCAAAATGACCATTCCCGATGCCAAACACGAACGAATCCACGTTTAAAGTATGTAAAATTATGGTAAGGGGCGCTAATAAAACAATTAGAGAAGAGATCCCAATTAAAAATCCGATGAAAAAGTCACTGATAAAACCTTTCGGCGAAGCATTCACGACTTTATCCGTGCTTTTACCATAAATTGTCAGCCCTGAGTGATCGTCGGCTAATAATATATGTTTGGGATATCTTACTATTGAGACTGTCATCCGCAAATCCCCAATTGCTCCAGCGGCATTCATCGTGAGCGGAATAATGAACCAGTGGGCGATTGCGGGGACGGCAATCATGGAAATAATACCGAGTACAGAAATCAGTATCAATGGTGCTATCAGAATAATAATAAATTGATTCCTGCGAAAGATTGTTCCTGTAGTGGTATAAAGATAAGGAAGTATATAATGGGCAACTCCTGCGCCATATCTGGGTTTACCCCCATACATCGAAATAGCAATTCCATGGATAAATTCATGGAATAACATTGTAAATACAACGGTAGATATGGTTATTAAAATTGCAACCGGCGCCCCTTCAAAATCACCTGCATTTTGACTTATTGATGTAGATACAAGCTTGAAGAAGCATCCAAATAAGAACAGTGATAATATTCCCATACCTGTTAATATAACTGTCAGTTCTCTTGACAATTCTATTTTATTAATCTCTTTGCAATCCTTGCGTTCTAAGATTTCAGATCTCTTCATGACCTCATCTCCTGGTAATCGTCGTGCTCTTGCCCGATCCAAATTGATCCGTGCTCAGGCAGTGATCCGGCACTCCGGAATGACGGACCTGTGCCGCGCCGTATCGGCACTTCCATTCTACCGATGCAGTAACTGACGTTTATGATATCCCCGGCAGGAGTCTCGTCCAGCCGCGGTTCGTCGTAGCTGTGGTCGTTCATGCGTACGTCCTCCTGATTTTTGATATCGTTGACGCTTGGTTGTGGTCATGTCCCGTATCTGGTGTTGTGCTCAAGACGTCCACCAGCGATCTCAATTTTCGCCGCTGGATGAATTTCAATGGTTTTCTGCTGTTCATGCTGCTCACCTCAGGTGTTCATATTCCCATTTACCAGCAGTCCGCCTTTCACACGTGCAATCCGGACAGCGTTGTACACGATCTCCCGATCATGCATGATCCTGATGATGGTGCGCTCATCTCTGTTCAGGCACTCAAAGATCTTCATGATCTTGCCTCCTGTTCATTATGGTGTATGTCTCTGCAGGCGCATTGCCTGGGGTGATGCTGGCATATACCTTTTGCTGACTTCGTTACGACTCCGTCGCTGCTTAGCAGATCGCATCCACATTCCGGTCCGAGCCGGATGGCCCCATGATCGAGAGTAACTCGGTACTCTGAACCGACAGATCGCTGCCGCGTAGCATCGGCACTTCCATTCCGCTGATGCAGTAACGCCCTTTGGATGATGCCATCGAACGGATTTTCATCCAGCCGCGGTTCGCCGTTGTTGTGGTTGTTCATGCTGCTCGCCTCAGGTATTCATGTTCCCGTTTACCAGCAGCCCGTCCTTTACGTGCATGATCCGGTTAGCATGAGATGCGATCGCTGGATCGTGCGTGATCATGATGATGGTGCGCCCATCCCTGTTCAGATTCTTGAAGATACTCATGATCTCCGCTCCGGTTCTGGCGTCGAGACTTGCAGTAGGCTCGTCCGCGAGAATGATCGATGGGTCATTTACGAGCGCTCTTGCGATCGCAACACGCTGGCGCTACCCGCCTGATAGTTGTGTCGGCTTGTGATGCATGTGATCAGAGAGCCCGACAAGTTCTAAAAGTTCCTTCGCGCGCTTTTCTGGGTTGCAGCCGTGTTTTTGGCACACCATCGCGGGAAGTTCGACATTCTGAAATGCGCTCATCCCGGACGCAAGATCGAATGTCTGGAATACAAACCCGATCTCGCCGCGAAGATGCGCGAGTTCATCGTTAGAGAGTTTGTTTACGACATTTCCGAGAACGCGGATCTCTCCTTCGGTGGGATGATCACGGCAGCCGATCAGGTTCGCAAGAGTGCTCTTTCCCGAGCCCGATGGTCCCATGCTCGCGAGAAACTCGCCACGTCGGATTGCGAGATCGATGCCATGGAGTACCGGCACTTCCATTTCGCCGATGCAGTAGCTCTTTCTGACATCTCTGATCTCCACAGCTGGAGTTTCATCCTGCCGCGGTTCGGTGTGGTTGTGGGGGTTGTGGTTGTTCATGTTGTTTACCTCCTTTTGTTCAGACTTGTCGATTGATCGACTGGTCTGATGTTATAGGTGTAAGCAATAGTACTTAAACATTTCGATCAATCGAAAGGTTTTATGATGAAACGCAGGATCGCCCAGCACAACCACAAACAGACTCCCATTCCCAACCTCGCTCCCAACCCTGATGCTCCCGCCATACCCCTCGATGATTCCCTTGCATATCGTACAGATCCACAGGTTCAACTTGGCTTTCAAAGAAACCTGAAATACTCCCGATTCAGCCCCAACACCAATAGCATCGGCTCCGCCAACCCCATTCAGAATGGCTCGAATCGTTTGGCGATCTCGCCCGCAATCACGTCCCTGTTATCCTTCGTCACCGTGATCAGATCGAACTCTGCCCTGATCCGTTCTGCTAAGGGATGCCCCGATCGCTGGTGAAGCACGACAAGCATATCCATATCCGACGCCAGTGCCTCTTCCACCGCCCGAATAAACCTCTGCGACGTAAGTTCCATTGGTGCGATCTCGTCGATCACGATCAGATAGGTACCAATTGCACTCAAGATCGCGCTTACCCCGATCCGGTCCAGATCAGCCATATTGACATGATACTTCCCGACCCGGGGTCCATCTCCCCGGATGTGGGCAAGCACTCCCTTTACGCCGGTCTGCAGATCGAGCAGTTCAAACCCGACCCGCCTACCCCTGCTATCTCCACCCTCGCCATCCCTTTCTGTGATGTCAGAGCAGATCATGCCGCCGGCGCTTCTGCCCAGACGATCGACCACAGCCTTGCAGACCGTCGTCTTCCCGACCCCGGGCTGACCCGTGATCGCTACACGCGTCCCCATCACTCAGATTCCAGATACCAGGTCCATAAGCGCTGCCTTCGGGTCGGGTGCGCGGACGATCCCGGATGCGAGCAGCACGCCCTCAGCGCCAAGTTTTAGCGCTGCCGCCATATCCTCGCCTTTCGAGATGCCAGCGCCGCAGAGCACCGGGACGTCGGGATCGATTCCCAGAGCAGCATCCACCGCACCTGAAACGATCCCGGGATCGGCTGTCGAAACAGGTATTCCCGTACCGATTAATTCAGGCGGTTCGATCGCGACAAAATCCGGCTTTAATGCTGCGGCTGCTTTTGTGGTTGCGATGTTGTTGCTGCACACGATCGTTGTAATGCCGGTGCGGCGTGCCGCCTGGATTGCAGCATCGATCTCGGCGAGCGTAAGCCTCCGCTCTGAGTGATTGATCAGTGTCCCGATCGCGCCTGCATCGCGCACAGCTTCTGCAAGCACATGCCCCGTACTACCGCCTGCGGAGGCGCCGTCGATGTGCTGCGCAAATACCGGGATGCCGGTCTCTGCTACCGGGCGGATGTCCGAGGGTTGCGGCACAGCTATGATCATGATGCCTGCATCCCTGCTGATGTCACTGCACATCTCGGCAAGGCGAACCGCGTTTTTGCCGGTTGCCTCGATATATGTCTTGAAGTTCAACACCACCAGTGGAGTTTTCAGTTGTTTCATCGTAGATCTCCTGTTAAATGCCCCTGATGGGCGGCATGTTAGATCGGAAATTGCTTAAAGATATCGATGATTTCAGTACCTCCGAACCCACACGCACCAAGCACACACCAAGCACACAACAAGAATGACTCACAGGGCTGCTATAAATTTAAGTATTCCGATAACATTGATTCTCAACACGGTGAAAGAGATGACAGTGGAGAATTGGAATCCTCTGGAATATATACTGCAGAAGGTGGCTGAGATATCTAACACCATCTAACACCCCATAAACTATAACGAGGCATATTCATGACCACACAATCAGAAAAAATCTATGATCAGGCGAAGAATGTAATTCCCGGCGGAGTCAGTTCACCGGTACGTGCGATAAAGCCATACCCGTTCTACATAGCATCAGCAGGTGGGTGCACGATCACAGACGCTGACGGGAACCGGTACATCGATTACTGCATGGGGTACGGTCCGCTAATTCTCGGACATGCGCATCCGGCAATCAAGGACGCGGTCACAGACCAGCTAAGTCGCGGCTGGCTCTACGGCACCCCGATCGAGGCGGAGGTACGGCTTGCAACAAAGATCGCATCCATCTATCCGAGTATCGATATGCTGCGGTTCGTCTCATCCGGGACAGAGGCGACCATGAGCGCGCTTCGTGCCGCACGCGGATATACCGGCAGGAACAAGTTCCTAAAGATCGAGGGCGGGTTTCATGGCGCACACGATGCGGTTCTCGTAAAGGCGGGATCGGGAGCAACCACGCAGGGAACTCCGGATTCGCTCGGGATACCGTCTGATTTCACGAAACATACGCTTCAGGTACAGTACAACGATATCGAGGCGATGACCGACCTGATCGAATCGAATCGGGACGATCTGGCAGCCGTGATCCTTGAACCGGTGCTCGGAAACATCGGACCGATTCTGCCGGATCAGGACTATCTTATGGATATGCGCAGGGTCACAGAGGAGAACGACGTGCTCCTGATCTTCGATGAGGTCATCACTGGATTCCGACTTTCACTTGGCGGCGTACAAGAATACTTTGGCGTCGTTCCTGACATGACAACGCTTGGGAAGATCATCGGTGGAGGATTTCCGATCGGCGTTTTCGGCGGCAGAAAGGAGATCATGGAAATGATATCCCCTTCCGGCGGCGTCTATCAGGCAGGAACGTTCAGCGGAAACCCGGTCTCGATAGCATCAGGGCTTGCCGTGCTGAATGTGCTCGAATCAGAGAATGTGCACGCCAGACTGAATGCAGAGGGTGATAAACTCCGAGGCGCACTTCGTGATCTCGTATCTGACCTTAAACTGCCGTACGCGGTCTCAGGGATTGCGAGCATGTTTAAGATATTCTTCGGAAGCACACCGCGTAACTATCAGGATGCCCTCACGTGCGATAAAGAGGGATATCTGCGTTTCTTCCACCGGATGCTCGGAAAAGGGGTTTTCCTGCCTCCATCGCAGTTTGAAACCAATTTCTTAAGCATTGCGCACACGAAAGAGGATATCGATAAGACAATCGATGCTTACGCGGCGAGTCTGAGATGATCATCACATTCGTAACCGGAAACAGTCACAAGGTCGAGGAGGCGGTCGCAATCTGTGTGCCGCTTGGAATTGAGATCGTGCAGAACGATTGCGGCTACCCTGAACTGCAAGAGGATGATGTTGCGTCCGTTGCTGCGTACGGGGCAGAGGATGCGGCGAATCGGCTGGGCTCTGCTGTGATCGTTGAAGACACCGGATTCTATATCGATGCGCTGCACGGGTTTCCAGGACCTTATGCCGCGTATGTCCACGACACCATCGGTAACGCGGGCATCTTATCGCTGATGCAAGACATCGGTGACCGGAGAGCCACGTTCAGGTCGGTTATCGGGTATTGCGAGCCAGGCATGGACGCGGTCACCTTCGAAGGTGCGGTCACCGGAAGAATCGCATACCATCCAGAAGGCGAGGGCGGATTTGGGTACGATCCGATCTTCGAGATCGA
>JAUVWP010000065.1 GCA_030604085.1 Methanosarcinales archaeon
ACAACCTCGATTATGATCGATGGAGTCAATGCTGCAACCGATGCTGTTCCGGCATTATCGCCGGGTGAGGGCCACACAGCCACACTCGGACCGTTTACGATGACCGATGACAGCGATACGATCGAGGTCTGCGCTGACATGGACGATGTTGTCTCTGAGAGCAATGAAGAGAATAACTGCAAGGAGAACAGATTCGAGCATCCGGTCCCGGTTCCCATACTTACGCCGCCCGGACTGGTAGCACTGATCGGCTTGCTTATGATCGTTGCTGTGAGGCGTGTGAAGAGGGGTGGATGATGCGGTTTATCATTTCCCTTCTTTCACCAGGGAACAGGCAGCTCAGCGGGTCGTCGATATGATCTCATCGAAAGCGTCGAGCACATAGCGCAGATCGTCTTCTGGCAACCCATAAGTGCTCAGTTTGAAATACTTCGTGAGCCCTGATTTGATCCCGTGGATATTTCGCTTTTTAAGTTCCTTGTACAGGAAGAACCTGCCTTTCTTCGCATGTTTTGAGATCTCGTAGAGAATTGGCGCCTCAAAGAAGATGAGATCGTGATTGTGCGGTTTATCGCCCATCTGGATCATGCCAAGCCGCTCCATCTTTGAAGCGAACCATCTCGCCTTTTCGACCTCGCGATCCCATTCTGCCACCCGTTCCAGAACCCTCGGAAACGATGCGATCAATGTCATGATCGTTGCGCCGCGGGCTGTGCACCCGAGAAGTTCGATCTCCTTATTCTTGTTGTATCCGGATCTCCTGAGCAAGAGATCGTGGTACGGCTCATTGATCCCGAGCACGCCGACGGGTCCTGATGCCGCCATCGATTTGTGCCCGCTCCCGACTATGAAATCAGCGCCGAGATCCTTTGCGGCAACTGGCATGCGCCCGACTGAGTACGCGCCGTTCAGTAGTAAGGGCACGCCGTACTCGCTACAGATTGCGGATACCTTCTTCGCATCCACGATATTCCCGTAACTCCCGTCAGGATATGTCAGAACAGCAAGCACCACTTCTTCGTCCGACTTTTCTTCGAGCACGTCCCTGTACCCTTCAGGATCGATCCGGTATTCGGGGCGGTCCGAGACCGGCACCAGCGATATGCCGAGCCCGGCGCGCTCTGCCGCAACAAAGGACGTGTAATGTGCATTCCCATCCAGCACCACAGACCCGCCCTTCTTCGAGAGGGCATGCATCACAGCGAATATGCCCTCGCGCGCATCATTCGTGACCCTTGCATGATAGGTGCCGAGAAATTCCGGCAGATCCTGGTATACAAAATCGTGGATCGGCGGCTTCTTGATATTTTCGAGGTTGCCCGGGCAGAAATCGCAGATCGAGTATCCGTCGCCCCATTCGGTAAGCGCTTGCCTTGCCTCAGGCGTCAGTATCCCGCCGCGCTGGAGCGGGTCGATGTTGATCATGCCGAGTGTGCTTCGTTTGAGGGTCGGGTGTTTGGTCATATATTCTCATATCTGTACTGCAAGCACACTGAATATAAAACCAGCGCGCACCGTCGCGCTCTGCCGCGACATATCCGCATAAAAAAAAAATAGTGGACGTGCTGACCTCTTCAGCACATCCTATTGCGGTCTCACCACATCTGAACGTATCTGACCAGTTCTCGCTTTGCCGGAAAATTGCTCTCGAGACGTTCGACCATCTTGTGATATAGCGCTGTGATCGATGGGAAACCCCATTGATCGTCAAGACTGTGGATAGCCCAGGCAGATGCCGATCTCACATCCATTTTGCCGCTGTTAATAAATTCCACAGCGTCTTCTGCGATCTTGTCGATGCCTTCAAGGTCGAGTTCGGTCAGCTCCGCTTTTACACCAACGGGTTCAACATGTTCCATGTTTAATGTACCTCCTTTCCATTTGGTAATACCTCCTGAAATGTTAATGGCATGAAGTATTACTAAATTTAATAAACATGTTAATAGGAGATAAAGGTTTCTGTCTGGATGACTCTGGGACAATATTATCCGACCGACTGCTCCACGGACGGTACAATCATATCCATCCATAAGTTACTTATAATCGGCGTAGAGATGTATGCTACATAATCTTGGAGGAAAAACGATTGAAACAGCCCTGTGTTAATATCGGCATGGTCGGGCATGTCGATCATGGAAAAACCACGCTTGTCAGCGCGCTGTCCGGAGTATGGGCGGATCAGCACAGCGAGGAACTGAAGCGAGGGATATCGATACGGCTCGGGTATGCAGACGTCACATTCAGGCGCTGCCCGAACTGTGAAGAGCCGCAGTGTTATACTGTTGAGAAAAAATGCCAGCATTGCGGCGCTACGACCGACGAACTGCGTACAATCTCGTTTGTCGATTCGCCGGGTCACGAGACGCTGATGGCGACAATGCTCTCCGGAGCAGCGATCATGGATGGCGCGGTGCTCGTGATTGCAGCGAACGAACCCTGTCCGCAGCCGCAGACGAGCGAACATCTGATGGCGCTCGATGTCATCGGGATCAAGAACATCGTGGTCGTCCACAATAAACTCGATCTCGTCTCGAAACAGGATGCGGTCGAGCATTACAATGCTATAAAGGAGTTTGTTAAGGGTACGGTTGCAGAAAACGCCCCAATAGTCCCGATATCTGCACAACAGAAGATAAACATCGATCTTTTGATCCAGGTATTCGAAGACGCGATTCCGACACCGGAACCCGATCCTGACAAGCCATCCCGCCTCATCGTTGCGCGATCGTTCGATGTCAACCGACCCGGGATACTTCCTGAGAAGTTGACAGGCGGCGTTATCGGTGGCACGATCTCGGAGGGCAGCTTGCATACTGGTGATGATATCGAGATCAGGCCCGGACGGCGTGTTGAGCAGATCGGTAGCGTCAGCTGGGTGCCGATTACGACGCAGATCACAACCATCATCGCAGGCGGGAAAAAGAAGAAGAAGGCGACCTCCGGCGGACTGCTTGCAATCGGCACAACGCTGGATCCGGCGATGACCAAGAGCGACCGGCTCACAGGGCAGGTTGCAGGCAAACCCGGCACGCTGCCGCCGACATGGGAGGATTTCAGTATGCGTACCACCCTCCTCAAATGGGTTGTAGGATCGAGCGACAAAGCAGAGGTCGAGCCGATCTGCGCAACCGAGCCGCTGATGTTAAGCGTCGGAACTGCAACCACAGTGGGCATCGTGACAGGCGCACGCGGCGATGTGGTCAGGGTCAAGATGAAGCGACCTGTATGCGCTGAGATCGGCTCAGGGGTTGCGATATCGAGGCGGATCGGAGCCAGATGGCGTCTGATCGGGATGGGCGAACTGGTCAAATGAAAATCATCATCGACACCAATGCACTGATGGTGCCCGCGGAGTTTGGTGTCGATATCTTTTCAGAACTTGCAGCACTCGGTTTTGACGAGTGGATCGTCCCGTCCGGGGTGGCGCGCGAACTCGAAGGGATCGCATCCCGCGGCAGAGGTAGAGGTCGGGACGCTGCCCGTGTTGCGCTAGCCCTCATGGACCGATGCCGGACGATCGAGACGGAGGGGATCGTAGGGAATGTGGACGATTCGATCATGGAACTTGCGGTCGAGATGAAGGTTGCTGTTTTCACCAACGATGCTGAACTGAAGGGAAGGTTGCGTGAGCGCGGCGTGAAGGTCGTGTATCTGCGGCAGCGGAGTTATCTCGCCTCTGTTCCGTGAGTTTTTGGGATGGCGCGGGTGCAGGCGATGCGTTTCGAAGGGCGGGGTTTAAAGACTGTCATACGAAAGGAAATAGACGACCATAACACAGAAACCAGTTGGTGATCTAATGCAAATTGACGCATGGGGTCGATAATAGGGACATAAAGAGGTATGAAAGGGATATGAATGATCCATCACATCTGGCGCGCTGCGCACAACTTGCAATGGTTCTCGAGGTCGCTGCCCATCCAAAACCTGGCAACGTGGATCGGGATCATGATTTTCCAGACACGACCTTCGAGCACTTCCTGGCATCGGCGGTCGGGACATATCCCGTACTGGAAGATGCGGCAAGGTCGCGCACCGGCGCTGGCGCGCTGATACGTGCGGCAGCTGAGGAGTCCCTGCGATGGCAGCGCGGAGGAAACACGCATTTCGGCGCGTTCGTGCTGCTGATACCGCTGTTGATGGCTGCCGGAAGCAAAACGCCAGCATCAAAGATCGTTTTGAATACCACTTCTGCGGACGCGGTTGAGTTCTATCGTGCGTTCTCGATTGCGAATGTCCGTATCGACTCTGTTCCTGACTTCGATCTCGGGGAATCGAACTCTGCTGACAGGATTCGGGAAGATGGGATCAAACTCTTCGATCTGATGAAACTCTCTGCCGACTACGATCTGATCGCAAACGAGTGGGTGAGCGGGTTTGAGCGGACAAACTGGTGCGCGGATATGATCACAAAGAAGATGGATACGATGAGTATCAATGACGCCATCGTGTGCACGTTCCTCCAGATGCTTGCAGAGACTCCTGACACCTTCATCCGGACAAAGTTCGGCAGGGACAAGTCGATCGAGATCAGCGAGCGTGCATCAGATGTCATCAGGGGCAGCAGGGATCTGGCATCGATAAAATCCGAAGTTCATGAATTTGATGAGCGGTTGATCCGTGAAAAGGCAAATCCGGGTTCTATTGCGGATATCATAATCGGGGGGCTCTTTGTTGCGCTTGTCGGGGGTCTTCGGGTATAGTCCGATTTTTTCACACGATTTTTTCACAAAAAATCGAGTAAAAACTGCCCTTCGGGTCGGAGACTATTGTCCCACAGTTTTTGAATGCGGAGCGATAGCGGAGCATCGGCGAAGCCATCAAACTTTTGTGAAAAGTTTGCGAGTAAGAAATGCCCTTCGGGTGAGGTTTTCTGATTACTCTGCCTGAATGCGCAGCCGAAGGGCTCACAGTTTTTGCCAAACATTCATATCCCACCAGCCCCGAATATATATCGGTGTCAATCATGATGGAAGCCATGTTCTATGAGAAACTTGCAGATGACAAGGTTAAATGTCATTTATGCAACCATTTCTGCACCATCGCTCCTGACAAGCGAGGGATATGCTCTGTCCGGGAGAACCGGAAAGGGGTACTCTACAGTCTCGTATATGGCAGGGTCATCGCAAGCGGCGTCGATCCTATCGAGAAGAAGCCGCTATTCAATCTCCTTCCTGGCACTGAATCGTTCTCGATAGCGACTGCCGGATGTAATTTCAAGTGTCGCTGGTGCCAGAACTGGAACATCAGCCAGATTCCGATGACCACGAAGGAGATACCGGGTCATGATATGACTCCGGAGGATGTGGTCTGGTCTGCGACCCAGCACGATTGCAAGACGATCGCATACACTTACACTGAGCCCACAATCTTCACGGAGTTCGCGCTCGATGTGATGAAACTCGCACACAGGTCAGGCATCAAGAACGTCTTTGTCACAAACGGGTACACAAGCGAGGAGGCACTTTCTGAGATCTCGCAGTATCTCGATGCCGGAAACATCGATCTCAAGGCTTTCAGGGACGAGACGTACCGGAAGATGTGCGGGGCAAGACTCGAGCCGGTCCTCGACACGATCAGGCGGTACAAGGAACTTGGCATCTGGCTTGAGGTGACAACGCTCGTGGTGCCGACCGTCAATGACAGCGAGGAAGAGTTGCGAGAGATCGCAAGATTCATCGCAGATGTAGGTGTTGAGATTCCGTGGCATATCAGCCAGTTCTATCCGCAGCACAGATTCCTTGATGCTCCTCCGACCCCTGTCGAGGTTCTGCACAGGGCAAGGGAGATCGGTATCGAAGAAGGGCTCAGATACGTCTACGAGGGAAACATTCCTGGCATGGGAAACGAGAACACATACTGTTACCGGTGTAAAGAGCTCCTGATCAAACGATTCGGATTCAGCATCATCGAGAACCGGATCGAGGACGGGAAATGTTTTAACTGCGGCGCAGAGATCGATGGAATTTTCTGAAAGGTTGTGCGGTCGGACACCCAAAAACTGTGAGTCTCTGGCATCTCGCGTTGCAGTGACCAAAACTCATCCCACTCTAGTTCAGGGGGTTTATCGGGAATTTGGTATGTTTCTGGCAGTTTTTATCACGAATTTCACGAATGGACGAATTACACGAATTTACTCCGGTTTAACATTCGTGATATTCGTTTATTCGTGATCCCTAAGCACCCGATAACACGCGGACATGATTCATCTACTATATTATCGCAACAGCGACTACCCGAGAACCAAAACTATTTCACACTCAGCAACCAAGAATTACAGTCCAGTGAGATGAGGTGATTGCATACCAGATCAGAAAAACCCCCGCGACGTCGTTGAACTGCTCCTGACGGCGCAGATATACAACCAATCCGAAACATTGACAGAGAACGATCTTCCAGCAAATATAAGAAAACACTACTGGAACCGCGAAAAGAAGCAAGTAAACCGCCCGATCAGCGTCCGGGTCGAGGATGTCGCGAAGCTATACGGGATCGAGGATGTCATGCAGGAGATAGAGTCCCTCCCGTTTATTGAATTTGAGAAATTCGGAGCGGAACTTAAACTCACAGTATTTGATCTCGCAAAGAGATGGTTTGCGAAGCAAGATGGTGCGATAGACCAGATCCGAACAAATCCAACGCTCGCATCGTTTTATGAGAATGACGGCGTGGATGTCAGTTATGCAGAGGCTACCCTGAAAGCCCAGCCAAAGGAGCGGGACCGGGAGTATCTTGCCTCGCTTGCCGCAGAGATCGCTGCATCGGACGAGGATGTCGATCTCCTGACCCTCGTGCACCTCGTTGCGCCGGAGGACGTCAGACAGCGGATCGATAAACTCGTGCTCACACGCGATCAGGAGGATAAGATCGAGAAGATCGTGCAGGCGATCGGACACCGGGAATATCTGCGCGATATCGGGCTCTGTGAGATCGGAAAGATGCTCTTTATTGGGCTTCCGGGCACCGGCAAGACATCGGTAGCCAGAGCGCTCTCGGAAAAATTAAACAGCCCGCTCGTGGAGGTCCGGCTCTCGATGATCACGTCCCAGTATCTCGGAGAAACCTCGAAAAATATCGATAAGGTCTTTGAACTTGCGAAAAAATTAAGCCCCTGCATCCTGTTCATCGATGAGTTCGATTTCATAGCGAAGACCCGTGTCTCTGACGAACATGCCGCGGTGAAACGTGCTGTCAACACGCTTCTGAAGGCGATCGATGAGATCAGTCTGATCGACGACGGAGTTCTTTTGATCGCCGCTACAAATCACCCAAAACTGCTGGATCGTGCTGCATGGAGGCGGTTTGACGAAATCGTTGATTTCCCGCTTCCGGATGCTGGGATGCGCAAGAATATTCTTGATATCATTCTTTCGAAGGTGGATGGCGACTTTGATGCACAGGAGATCGCTCTGCTGGCAGATGGATTCACAGGATCGGATCTGCGCATGGTTGTTCGGGAGGCGGTGCTCCACGCGCTCACAGAGGATCGGATGTCGATCACGCAGTCAGACCTGACCGATGCCGTCGATGAGTTCAGTAACAGGGTGGGCTTGATGATGAAGGAATACACGCCAACATGAGAATCGTTCTGCTCGGAACCGGTGACACGGTCGGCACGCCAAAGATCGGATGCAAGTGCCCTGCGTGCATGGATGCGCTCGCAGGCGGGAAAAGCGGGCGGTCAAGATTCTCGATTCTGATCGAGACAGAAGATGGGCGTGTCCTGATCGATACAGGTCCGGATCTCCGGTACCAACTTCTAAGACACAAAATAAGCCATGTGGACGGCGTGATCTGGACACACGGACACTATGACCATTACGCCGGATTCGGCGAGTTCTACCGTGTCCAGAACCGTGTACCGGTCTATGGGCTCTCAGACACCCTGGACTACATACTCGATTATCTCTATTTCATGAAGCCGACTCGGCACGACGTATCGGTCTACAAGCCGTTCCGCCTGATCGGACTTGAATTCACACTGTTCCCGGTCCACCATCCGCCTCTTGCCGAATCTGCCGGTGTTGTGGTCTGCGACGGTGACAAGAAACTCGTCATCACCGGCGATACCACCAGGCAGATTCCAAAACGCTCAATCGAGATCATGCGGGATCCTGACATCCTGATATGCGACGCGATTGCGCCGCCCGAATACGACCTCCGGAAGCACATGAACACGGCGGAGGCAGAGGACCTGACGTCAGAGTTAAATGCGAAAGAGATGGTTATGACGCACCTAAGCCACCTCTTCCCGCCACACGATGAAGCAGTGAAGCGGTGGAGTCTCGGGTACGATGGGATGGAGATGGTGCTTTAATCACTCATACACCCAGGATTCCTCAGCCCTCGCGTACAGAACCGCCTCATCCTCGGTGAAATGTATCGCAATCTCCCTTTTTGACGATTCGAATGAATCTGCGCTGTGGATAAGGTTCCTGCCGACATCCAGCCCGAAATCACCTCGTATGGTTCCGACCAGAGCTTCCTTCGGATCGGTTGCGCCTGCAATCGTGCGCATCACCGAAACCGCATCCGCGCCTTCCACGATCATGGGAACCGCAGGAGAAGATGTGATAAACTCGATAAGCGAGTTAAAAAACGGCTTTTCCACATGCTCTGCATAATGTCTCCGCGCAGTCTCATCAGTGACCTGACACATCCGCATAGCGACAATTCGAAGTCCTTTTCGCTCAATTCTGGATATGATCTCACCGACCAAGCCACGCTGCACTCCGTCGGGCTTGATCATCACGAATGTCTGTTCCATTTAGACACCCGACGTCGATTTCGTGGTCCATTTAACCTTTCGCGGGACTCTTTTGAGTTTGAAATTGTTCTGGCACTTCGATTTGCAAAAATAATAGACTGTGCCGTCCCTCTTAACAAACATCTTTCCAGTACCCGGCTCGATTGGGTTTCCGCAGAACGAACAGACGAATTGTTCCAACGCCAATCACCTGCCGGTCGTCAGTTTCTTTGCCTCTCTCGAGGTTTCGAGCAGCATCAGGATGTCCCCGACCTGCACAGGACCTATGCAGTTTCTGGCAATGACCCTGCCCTTGTCCCGTCCGTCAAGCACCTTGCAGTTGATCTGGGTCGCCTCCCCGTGCATGCCTGTCGTCCCGACGACCTCGACCACCTCAGCAGGATATGCGTCATCATATTCTGCCATGACATCACCTCAGCGATTCGATCTTGCTTGCGAGTTCCTCGACTGCGCTCTTGCCCTTGCCAGCATTGACGATCGCCACAGTAGCGCAGCCAACCCCGATACCACATGCAGCTCCAAGTTCGTCCTGCTTTTTTATATATATGTACGGTATCTTTTTCTCATCGCATAGCATTGGCAGGTGAGCCACGATCTCGGGTGGGTTTATATCCTCGCTTACCAGCACAAGCTGGGCTACGCCACGCTCGACCGCTTTTGTGGTCTCGTTTGTTCCTTTCTTTATTTTTCCGGTATCTCTTGCAAGTTCCAGCGATTCCAGTGCTTTATCACGCAGTTCGTCTGGAGCCTCGTATGTTACATACATCTGTGCCATTTTTTATCTCCTTCTGGATTTAATCCGTCATCGGGATTTAACTCGATTCTTCGGTACCTATAATAGCAGCGAGAGGGGTATATATAGGTTGCTGTGCAGGATGATCACCGTGTCCATCATATCAATTCTCACAAAGGTCCGGAACAACGAAATCTCGATCGCCGAGGCTGAAGTGCAGATCAAACTCCTGCGGTTCAAGGAGATCTCAGAGATCGCAAGGATCGATGACGACCGGCAAGAGAGAATCGGCATCCCAGAGGCGATTCTTGCAGAAGGGAAGAGTTCTGGCGATCTCGCTACGATCGTGGAGGCGTCACTGACCGGAGACGTGCGCATACTCATCACGCGAGTCTCGGATGCCCAGTTGCGTGAACTGGAGTCGCACATCGACCCGCCATACATGGTGTGGAACGAACGCGCCAGAACCCTTGTATGCGGCACCACCCCCATCAACAAAACAGGCGGGAGGGTCGGTATCATCACCGCGGGCACCGCGGACATCCCGGTTGCAGAGGAGGCGCGGGTCGCGGCAGAAGAGATGGGGTGCGATGTCGATCTGATCTATGATGCAGGTGCGGCAGGCATCCACCGGCTCTTTCCTGATCTCGGCAATCTGATCGAGAAAGGCGTGGATGCGATCGTTGTTGCCGCAGGAAGGGACGGTACGCTTCCGACGGTCGTTGCCGGGCTTGTGCCGGTTCCTGTGATCGGGCTGCCAGTCTCTGTTGGGTACGGCGCGGGCGGGAAGGGCGAGGCAGCGCTTCTCTCGATGCTCCAGTCATGCTCGGTTCTTGCAGTCGTCAACATCGATGCCGGTTTTGTGGCAGGCGCGTTTGCAGCGCGTATTGCGAACCTTGCCGCGGCAGCATCAGTAAAATTGGTGTAAGTTGGGGATGGGGACTCTCGCAAAATAACTTGATCTGGCTGAACACCCTTAAACAGATTCACAATATCAAATAACATTCGTGTAATTCGTACAATTCGTTTCATTCGTGTTTTATTTGTGGGTTTTCGTAAAAAGTGATTAAAACACGAATGAAACGAATAAACGAATGTCACGAGAGTGCCGAGATAAATCCATACTCGCCAGCTGGTGAAAATCCAGCCTGAGGAAAGGCTAACCACCACCTCAGAACCGAACCCCGCACGCAGTCCGGTAACAGACTGTTGTGAGGCCGGGGGAACGGGATACTAGGCCGCAACGAAGGGTGTTGGTTATGAGAGCCCCGTACTCGCCAATGTATACCTCCACTATGCGCTCTGACAAGTGGTTTGAGACTGAGGTACCGCCACAGCTAACCGGCTTCGCCCGGCTTGTTCGATACGCAGATGCGTGCGTAGTCTGTTTCGAAAACGAGAACGAAGCCAGAGCATTCGGAGATGAGCTGAGATGGCAAATGGGCAAGTTCGGACTTACGATATCTGAAGAAAAGAGTAAGATCATCGAGTTCGGACGCTGCGCATGTACGAGAGCGAAGCGAAATGGCAGGAAATGCGAGACCTTTGATTTTCTCGGTTTCACGCACTTCTGCGACAAAACCCGAAG
>JAUVWP010000139.1 GCA_030604085.1 Methanosarcinales archaeon
CATATTTTTTTACTCACAGAGGTCTTGCCGCTACCCGTACGCACCGCGCATACCGATATCACGGGTTTGCTGCTCCCAAGCATAGTAGAATCTGGTCCCTGCATGATAAAATCTGCACCTGCAGCATTGACCAATGCACCTTTTGACATGACATAATGATATGGCACATCGCTGTAGGCGAACACCACCTGGTCAATGGAATGCGAGCGTATCAGGTCAGCAAGCTCATCTTCCAGGTATATGGGAATACCGTCCGGATACCGCTCACCTGCAAGGGCAGCCGGGTATGTCCTGCCCTCGATATCAGGTATCTGCGTGGCAGTGAAGGCTGCCACATGGTAGGCAGGATTATCCCTGAAATATACATTAAAATTGTGAAAATCACGACCTGCCGCCCCCATTATTAAGACATTTGTTTGATTATTACTCATTATAACACTCCCCATCTCGTTTGATATATTATCTTACATATTCAACTATAGTCAAGAACATAATATTTGATACTAATTTCTTAACACTTTGATTTTCATACAATTATAATTTAACTACAGAGAACGTACTATTATACTTAACGGTCAATTGTGAGGTAGGGTCGCTCCCTCACATATGCCCAAAATATTGTCATTCAATATATCCGTTTTTCTCCTGCCTACTTTGCTAAAGTCACTATACCCCGGACTAAAGTACAGGGCTTGTACCTCGCGTTTTCGTGTTCGGTTTGGCTGCACCGACGTCTTGCATGCACTCAGCCAGTAGCAAAACCATGCATCGCTCGTGGAAGAATTCTCCTCTTTCCATGCTGGATGAATCGAAACTCATCCTATATAAAACCCCTGTGAACAGGACTGTCAGCACCAGATTACGTGACAATCCTCCAGCGGCAGGGCTGTCAGGCGCCCAGACGCTCCACAGGTTGCCACACGAACGTCTCCATCACGTCTTCATCATCCCTTCGTCTGTACATATACCTGATACGCGCGCAGCAGCGCGGTCATGTTACTCAAGATGGCAAGGATGGCAAGACCTATGAGCAGTTCTTCAAGCAGGAGCATCAAGATCAGGACGGTTACCCGTGCCGCCCGATCGCCTATACCGATCCCGCATGGGATGCCGAGCCCCTCTGCGAGGACTCTCGAATAACTGACCATGACCGATCCGACAAGGGATACGAAGGTCAGCAGGATCAGGGTATGCTCCTGCCCGATGGTGACATAGTATAGAATGCCAAAGAGGATCGCTGCCTCTGAATATCGATCGATGAACGAGTCAAAGAAGGCACCGAATCTGGTTTCGAGTCCGAACTTTCTGGCAAACGCCCCATCAAACGCATCGAAAGCCCCTGACATGATAACGAGACACCCGCCATAGACAATGTGCCCGAGAGCGATCGTTATGCAGGCAGCGATTGCGAAGAGAAAGCCAAGGATCGAGAGGATGTTTGGGCTCACTTTCGTGTACGCCAGTATCTGGCAGAAAGGATCTACGAGTCTTCCTGCCAGATTCCTTGCCCTATCTATTATGTTCAATCTATCACCCCGTCGCATGAAAACCATCTTTCCTGCTGTTATTAATAGATGACGAAGAATCATATGTGGTCGCAGCGCAAGGGTTGGCTGAGGGACACCTGCGGATGCGGATATCCTGATCGGACTCATCCCCGACCTTGAATCTGCTCCACGCCCCCGTCCCGCGAGAGCAGGACAACCCGGCTGATTCGAGAATCATCAGCGATCCGGTAACCGACCCGATCTCCGATCTCCGATGCAAAGAGGCGCACTTCCTCGTGATCAGGCATCGCAGATCTGTCGAGGCGTTTTTGTGAGAATCCGACATGCATGTACGCCTTGACCTCGATGTAATCCGGCTCGCACGTATGCAAGAGACGCGCATAGCCCTCCGGATCGAACATGTTAACCCCCTTGATAAGCGTGATCCTGATAGCGGTTCTGGTTCTCTTCTTCGACCTGCCAAGCACCCGTAAGGACTCCTGGATCTCGACCCAGAAATTCCCGCATGGATTGCATACCTTAAGATATGTATCTTCGTCAGGCGCGTTCAGACTGATATATACCTGGGTCGGCGCAATCCGTGCAATCATCTCGGGTTGCGTACCGTTTGAGACGACGAACGTGGTCATTTCGTCCCTGTGGAAGAGATCGATCAACTCCGGGAGATACGGGTAGAGGGTCGGCTCGCCTGCGAGCGATATCGCAACCTGGTCCGGCTTTTGCGCCTCTCTTAGCGCATCCATATCCGTAGTCTCGGATCCGCCGTATCCTGAGATGAGGCGCGCATGTTCCCGGATGATAGACCCCTTGATTTCAACTGGAGAATCCCAATCGGCAGGCGCAGGGAGCAGTACCGGCATCTCAACTGGCCTCCAGCAGTGGAGGCAGCGGTGGTTGCACGAGAGCGTCGGTGTCATCTGGATGCACCGGTGCGACCGGACGCCGTAGAACTGCGATTTGTAGCAACTGCCCTCTCCCCGGATAGCCCGGTTCAGCCAGTGGCAGGTCTTTACCGCGCTGTGCCTGCCTGCTATATGGTAGCCGTGTTTTTTCAAGAGATTCTCAAGTTCCGGTTTCATTTTAGTCTAATACTCTGCAAATTTCATATAATGGTTTGGGGTACGGAACTTGTTTGGTGATCAGTATTAGAAGATCCGATTGTGGCGATACCGGGATCGGCAAAATTAATTCAGGAAAGCACAATGACTACACAGCATGACTACAATTGAGATGCGTTTATGACCCACACGAAACTCTGCGATCTGGTGCATCTGCCCCCAAAAGAAGCGGAACTCCTCCCGCGCGGCTGGCAGATTCTCGGTACCGTGATCCTCGTGAGCATCCCGGATGCGCTTCGTGATCACGCAAACGCGATCGGGGATGCGCTTCTTGCGATGTATCCGAGGTGCAGCACAATGCTCTGGAACAGGGGTGTTGCGGGACGCTTCCGCGAGCCGATCTGCGAGGTGATCGCGGGAACTGGTGAGACAGAGACGGTCCACAAGGAGAATGGCTGCTACTTCAAACTCGATACTGCGAGGATCATGTTCTCGCAGGGAAATCTCGTAGAACGGATGCGGATGGCGCGAATCTGCGAAGATCAGGTTGTGCTGGACATGTTTACCGGAATCGGCTACTTTTCGATCCAGATTGCGGTACATTCACGTCCGAAAAAGGTTATCGCAATCGAACTCAACCCGACTGCATACCACTATCTCACAGAGAACATCAGGATCAACCGGGTGGAGGATATCGTCTTCCCGATGCATGGAGATTGTGCGATAAAAGCTCCGGAGAATATCGCAGACCGGGTGATCATGGGATATCTCGATTCATCGCACGAGCAGCTCGTGAAGGGGTTACTTGCAGCGAGATCAGGTGGAATACTGCATTATCACGAGGCGACGCCGACCGCACTTACATACCAGCGCCCGATCCAGCGTATCAAGGATGCAGCGCAGGCGTGTGGGCGCAGCGTAGAGATGATCGGCTGCCGCACCATTAAGAAGTATGCGCCCGGGGTTTTGCATGTGGTGGTGGAAGTGAGGGTTAAGTAGTAAGGGGGCTACTGGAGCTGCC
>JAUVWP010000161.1 GCA_030604085.1 Methanosarcinales archaeon
CGAAATCCGAGTTACCGGCACTCGTTGAGGGCAAGAGTTATTCATTCGAGAATCTGACGACAGATGAGTTTGAAGAACGGTTCAGCGTGAAATTCAACAAAGGATCATCGATTGAGGAACTCGATGAGGATATCGATGTTGGGTTCTCTGCCACCGAGTTCACAGGCGCCATGGTTCATATCCAGGACGGCTCCGGACTGATCAGGCGGTGCCCGATCTGCAACCGTGCGCTCATGAAAGGGACCTGCATGGAACACGGGAATGTGGATGGAATCCACGACCTCCGGATCAAAGCGGTGCTGGATAACGGAACCATGGTGCAGGAAGCGCTCTTCAATCGGGAGATCACCGAAAGCGTCAGTGGGATCACGCTTGAGGAGGCAAAAGAGATGGCTGTGGATGCGCTCGACCAGAGCGTGGTGCTGGACGAGATGAAGAAACGGCTCCTCGGCAAATATTATACCATGTCCGGGAGCATCCTTGACCGGTACATGCTTGTTGAGAATGTTCAGCTCGTGGAAGGGGTGCCTGACAATGGGATCGATGCTCTACTTTAGGAGGTGACCTGAGATGGCTAGTTTTGCAAGAGAGGTGGCATACCGGATCTTTGCCAGAGAACTGAGTGATACAACCGTTGCGCTGGAACGTGACCCGGATGATGCGTATGCACCCCAGTACGTGCTGACGCCGACCGGAGCGAAGGTCAACCGCGTCTTTGTCATCGGCACGCTCACCGAGAAGGAAGACATCGGCACCGACACCGAATACTGGCGGGCGCGGATATCTGACCCGACTGGCGCGTTTTTTATGTACGCGGGGCAGTACCAGCCGGATGCAACGCGGGCGCTTACGGAGGCGTCGGTTCCTGAATTCCTGGCAGTGGTCGGCAAGGTTAGCGTGTACACGACCGAAGACGGGCGTGTGATGACCTCGATCCGCCCGGAGACGATCTCGGTGGTGGATGCGCTGGTTCGTGACCGTTGGGTGCTTGAGACATCGCGCCAGACACTCGACCGGATCAAGGAACTGGAGGAAGGGAGTTGTGAAAATCTTCCGATCGTTGAGGAGAACTATTCGATGGATCTTGAGCAGTACCGGCAGATGGTGGCATCAGCGCTCGAATCGATGCAGTGAAAAGAGGTGGCTGAGGGAATCCGGCACTGTCGCTTCTCAAGTGGAATCGCCATGCTATTAGATTCTACCGCAGAGTGCGCAAAGCCACGCAGAGGACTTACGCAGTCTCGAAACTCTGCGTTCTTCGCGGTGATACATTACGGCTCTCGGGTAATTCGCGAGTGCATGCACTTTTTCACTCTTCCAGAGGATCCGGTTATGGTAAGGAAGATTAAACCACAGAGGGCACAGAGGATCACAGAGAGTTGTTACTTTCATCTTTCGCCCCCTCTGTGTCCTCTGTGGTTTTCTGAAACTTTATTTCGAAAATATCAAAAGTCTTCGGGGTTTTGGTCACCGCAACTCTAGATTACCACTGCAGTATATCCACAGGCATCGCCCTGTTATGCACACCGATCGCAACCAGCGCGCCTGCCACCCCGATGTCACGCAGCAGATCGAGATCATTCATATCCCGCACGCCCCCGCCGAAGATGACTGGATGATCCGAGCGCGCGACCGCATCACTGAGAAGCTCGAGATCGATGCCGGATTCCGTGCCAACCTTCGTCAGGTCGATGATGATCAAGTGGTTGATCGGATAATCGTTCAGTCGCTCGACCGCTTCCAGCGGAGTGAGCGATATTCCGGTGTTTGTGAGGATCCTGCCGTCCATCAGGTCGATGTTGACATGCAGCCGGCTTGCGTCACACGTCTCGCACGCATCCCCGATCACGTCGAAATCGGCATTCTCGGTTCCGATGGTGACAGTATCAGCGATTGTAAGCCCGAGCGCCGCGTCTTCCGCTGACCTGACGCCGCAACTGAGTATCGTCCTGCAGTATCCTGAGACGTCCTTTATGACCGGGAAATTGTCCCCAATTCCACGGATCCGATTGAGGTCAACAGCATACACCTCTGTCGGGCGTAGCGTTCTTGCGATCCCTGCTGCGTCTGATGTTTCGCAGACCGAACTGAAATCCGCTACTGGCAGGTACTCTTCCCGTTTACCCCGGAGCGCATGTATCACGACGCCATCGAATATATCCAGCACGAGGATGGTTCTGAACATCTATTATGCTTGGCACGGTCATCGCATATAAAACCGATCACGGGCACCGGTACCGGATCGATGCAGTATTGGGAATAGCGTTTCCGATCGGATGATAGTTACCCTGCTGCCGATGGTTTAAAGTACCATTGTGGGGACTTATGCATCATGGATACGAGATGTCCGAGATGCGAATCAAAAA
>JAUVWP010000147.1 GCA_030604085.1 Methanosarcinales archaeon
CCTTCGGATCTGCTTGTACTGCATCATTTACGCGCCTGAGGTGGCGTATATACTCATCGCCAAGTTTGACGTGACCTGTATCGCTATCGTCGTTTAAGGTATCCCGAAACACAACTTCGTTATCGCTGGCAAGACACTGTATCCCCCGCAGCAAACTCGATTTTCCCTTGGCATTCGGCGCAGTAATGCGGTTGATTCCTTTCTTGAGTTCAAATTTATGAACCCCTGTGAATCCCCCTATATTCTGTAGTTCCAGTTTCATCATACCACCCAAATTTTTTAAAAAAATAAAAACAACATCCCCGAATCTCTCCGGGGATCGTCTCTCGAAAGTCTTTAATTAAAACCGTACTCGATCGAAAGATTTCCCTGCTCGCTTGGAGGCGCTGGTCTGGAGATGAGAACATATTCTGCCTTGTCTGACAGGTACTCCATGATCGACCTTGACCGGTCAGGGTCAAAGGTGTTCATATTGTCATCGATCACGAAGAACGGGAAATTGGGGATGTAATTCTCCTTCGCAGATATCTGGAAGACAAGACCGAGCGTCAACTGTTCCGCTTTACTGAGACTTGAGAGCGATTGCGTCTTCCCGCTCGCATGTTCCACTTTTACATCGAGGGAGGTCAGTCGTTCCCGCGTGATCTCCTTTGTGATCTCAATGTCGCGGAAGGTTTTGAATCCCATATCCTTGTAGATGTCATTGATGTCTTTATTGAAGAGATCCACTGCTCCGAATACCTCGTGCTCCCATCCATCCTTCAGTTTCTTGATCTTCAGCCGCAGATCATCGAGTGTCAACCGCTTCTTATTTGCATAGTCCTCAAGCGACTCTCCGATCGTATAGTCAGGTATCTCACGAGTGAGCCCGTCCATCTCATTCTGGTTGTTCCGGATCTCGTTCTCATAACCTCCGATCTTCTCCCGCACTTTGTTGAGCTGCTCCCTACTCTCGGTTTGCACCATCTTTGCAGCATCAGCATATTGTTGCCCAAGAATCTCGAGTTCGCGGACCTTATCTGCTATCTCCTCCTCGACGTAATCACGCAGATTTTCCCGATCATCCAGTTCCTTGAGAAGGTCGTTGGAATCACGTTTTGCTTTATCCCGTTCCCGCCTCTTCGAATTAATTCCCTCGATCCGATCCTGAAGTTCCATGCGATCTGCCTTTATGACTTTCATCTCCTCTTCTTCACCGCGCATCGCCCTCGCAAAGTCTGTAGCGCAGTCTTTCAGTTCCTTCCGCATCTCGTCGAGCGTGTTACGATCTGCACCACCACGGCATACCGGACATTCGCCAGGGTTTCCAAGCAATGCGCTTGCCCTGTTGAGGAGCGGTTTATCCTTTATGCTCTCTGGTAGTGGCGCTCGTTCGGAATCGCTGAATACCTTGTACGCTTTATCAACAACACCCTGCAGGTCATCGAGCATATCCTTCACAATCTTCAGGTCTTTTCTCTCCCGTTCATGCTTGCGGAGATTTTCAGTAACCTCTTCGATGCTCCCCGTTTCAGATCTCGATTCAAAGCCGATGATATCTTTACTGAGCCGGTCATACAGAGCACGAGCCTTCTCATATTGGTCCTGATACCGCTTCACCTCCCCTTCCCGGCTTCTGAATCGTTCCTCGAGGTCAAGAATCTCCTGCTTCTTAGCAGCGATGTCTTCGCCAACTTTTGTGAGATCCCTCGTTCCGGTCTCTTTCTCGATCGCCCCTTCCAGTTCCTGCACCTCTCCTTGCAGTTTCTGGATCTCGCCCCGCATCGTCCCGACCTCAGCATCGAGTTTCTGGGCGGTGGTGAGATTTTCGATGTACTCCTCGAGTTCTCTCTTCTTCTCTTCTAACTGGGCTTCTTTCCGGCGGATATCGGACTCAATTTCCTCGGCTCCGCTGATACTGTTGACAAACCGAAGCACATCAAATGCGTTCTGGTCGATCTCCAGAACCACCCTGCTCTTTGGCGTGAAGAATGCGATCTTCTCTGCATTCCTCCAGTCTTTATCCAGCTCATCGAAGAATGTGTGATCCTTCGGATCTGCTTGTACTGCATCATTTACGCGCCTGAGGTGGCGTATATACTCATCGCCAAGTTTGACGTGACCTGTATCGCTATCGTCGTTTAAGGTATCCCGAAACACATCTTCGTTATCGCTGGCAAGACACTGTATCCCCCGCAGCAAACTCGATTTTCCCTTGGCATTCGGCGCAGTGATGCGGTTGATTCCTTTTTTAAGTTCAAATTCATGGACTCCTGCAAATCCACCAATGTTTTGTAGTTCCAGTTTCATTATATCTCCTTATGTAATTATTTCTCATAAAGGTCGCGTTCGGCACGCTTCGCATGTTCTTCGAAACTCTTCTTCTTCATCCGTTCGGTGAGTGATACCCCGGGTTTATCCCCTATCTCAAAGATCGTATCGATTCGATGCAGAAGACCGGACGAGAGCGGTATTTTTCTACCATCCTTTGTGTATATCAATGCCCCGCTGTCGGAATGCACTTTGTCGGTGTATTCTGCAAAGAACATATCCACTTCTGCCCCTTTGTCAGATACGAAGAATCCTTTGCACTTATCCTTCTCAAACTTATACACATACTCACGATATTGGTCCCATTTGAGATCTGACCGCTTTAGAACAGCATTCCACCGATTGTCTGACAACCCCTCCGCGCTCTCTGTGAGATCGCCGGACCCGACCTCTGCGCCGTACAGTTCATCCAGCACCCGCCTTCGGAATGTGTACCTGATCACATTCTTGATCTTCTCATTGAGCTCATTATCGCTGAGACGGTTCATATCTTCGTAGATAGAACTGCCATCGACCACATCAGTGAGCAGGATGAATGCCAGCGTGCTCTGATATCCTGTGTCATCCTCAATAGTGGTACTTGTTATGTTAGAAGACGTTTTTTTCTCCATATAATCACCAAAAGCATAGTTTATTTGCGGTATACATATTTCAACCTTTCGGAATGATCAGTGCATCCGAACCGAACTCCATACGTCATCGGTTAAGCCCACCATTCACTCCTGAAACGGCGTCGGTTGGCATGGGGATCGAGTGCATGACTCGAATAAA
>JAUVWP010000160.1 GCA_030604085.1 Methanosarcinales archaeon
ATCATCTATATCCCCTCAGATATCAGATTACAAGTGATTGGGGATGTGTAAGTATAAATGCTTGGATGGTATTATTTCACAAAAATAATGAGTAGGTCAACAAGTGGCTTAACCGATGACCGATGGAACAATTTCATGCCGCTCCTCAAAAAGACCAATCAACTTTTTCCACATTTCCAGAGAGTTGCGTTCATCTGCATCTAGTAGATTATATAGGACTATATCAAAAAATGCTTTATATGCGACTTTTACACCATTTTCATTTTTGAGATTTTGAAAGTTGATTTTTCCCATCTGACTTCTAAATAAAACTTCATTGAGGGATATAGTATCAGGATCAACCATGTTTGAATAAACATATCGGGTCTTGAGAAATTCGTCATATGCATTGATCCCTTTCAAATACTTTCGAAGGGTTTTTCTTGCACTTGGAGTTACCAATTTCGGATTTGCTTGTTCTGCAGTATGTGAAAACCATAAAGTTTCGCAAAACTTAAACACATCCTTCAAAAAAGCCTCGAAAGTTGTGACAATCAATATTATTGACACTTCTTTCAAATCATTTTCTAAACATTTTTCTATCTGCGAAATATTTCGATCGAATGTATTAAGAATTTGATCGGATTTATCTTTTTTTTCGACGCTCATTTTCCCTCAATTATACCCTAAGTCACCAAACCCCACACTTAAGTACAGGGCATGAACATAGCGATTTCATGCCACGCATCTCACCACCGCATCGCAACAGTGGTGCTGCAAGCCCACCATATAGATCGCATCGCATCACGTAATTACAACCAGTGCCGCCATGATACATAAAACTAACCGACCTCCACACCCCTACTGCAATCAGTAACCCGTGATGATGTTCGTTATCACCTCTTCGGCAGTGAACCCCCCTGGCGGCAGCACGGGCTGGAGAACTGGCGAGACCAACCTGATAAGAGACCATCGGACAGCCCCATGCATGCGGTGCCGCATCCCAAATGCGAGAAGTAACCGCCACATCATCCCTCCACCGCCTTCCTGACCCTCTTCGCATCCTGCCCGACCGCTTCGTTCCCAAACACCCGCGCGATCATCTCGATCGCCTCAAGATTGCGTGCAACATGATCCAGATACTCAAGAACGTCCCCGCCATAAGCATAAATCCCATAATCCCCAATCTTGCGCACGATTCCCCCGGGATCGAGCCCCTCGCACCGCATTTCGACCAACCGCTTCGAGAAAGCAAGTTCAGCGCACCCGCAGTGCGGCGCATCCTTGTGCTTGCAGACCATGAAGTCGGTGATGAATGCGAGAATCTGTTCGCGGATGTCCCCATCGAGAGCGGAAACCCCATCTCCTAAAAAGACGATGTCGTACGCCGCGCCCTGAAAGACCCTTGAGGGTATGTGCATCTTTAAGGCGGCAGAGATCCTTGCAGCATTCTTGAAATAGACCGAATCGAACGTCTCGAGCGATACCACAGTATCAAGCGGCGAAGCGTCCTTTTCGATCGCATCCCGGATCAGGAACGCCTGCTCTACGCTCAAGAAGTGTGTTGCAACTATCCTGCCAAATTCTGTTGGCGTGGCAGAACGTGTCAGGAGCCCGTATTTGACCAATCGCCCAAAGAGGTAGCTGAAATCGCCGCCCCCGATCAGGAGATCGCTTAAATGATGCAGTTCCTCCTTGTTCCGTGCGAGTGCGGATGATGCGAGCAGTTCCTCCATCTGCGCGGGCTCCTCATACATGACATCGACAGGTTCGATCTCGTGCTTGAGGAGCTTAAATGCGATCTCATCCTCAGTCTCTGAGCCGCCATGATATTTCCTGTCTGGCTCAGCGAGCAGGACGACCTTCCCGAGATCGTGGTAATCAGGTCTTCCAGCCCGCCCGAGCATCTGGTGAAACGCGTGCCCGGTTAGCCAGTCGATGCCCATGGCAAGCGACTCGAATATCACCTGCGATGCAGGGAAATCGACACCTGCCGCAAGTGCCGCGGTCGTCACGACGACCTCGAGTTTGCCGTCTGCGAATGCCCGTGTTATGCGTCTCCGCTCCTTCTGCGAAAGACCCGCGTGGTACGCGGCTGCATTGATCTGGAGAGCTTTAGCGAGTCCGTGGCACCGCTGCCGCGAGTTTGTAAAGACAATCGTCTGCCCGCGATAGCCCTTCGATGACTTCGTGTTCCATTCCTGCCGTGCCAGCCGGTCGATGATCCGCACCTTGCCCCGCTCCCCGGCAAAGAGGAGATGCAGCTCGAGCGGCACAGGTCTCTCCTCGTACCTGACCAGTCTTCCGCCGGGTTTTCTTGAACCTTATGAAAAAACTTTCCTCAAAAGGGTCAAGACAACCCGGCGGTAGAGTGGGCCGGGACGAGGAGAGACCTGTGCCGCTCGAGGTGCGTCTCCTCGTGGCCGGGGAGCGGGGCTCGGGGCGGTGCTGCG
>JAUVWP010000011.1 GCA_030604085.1 Methanosarcinales archaeon
CCGATCCACAGGATCTCAAAGAACCTCTCAGATTTGTTAAAGATCGCTCTTGAGAGCGAGATTTTGATATATGTGATGCACACGAACTATGACCGGGCACCGGGCGGTGTCAATGATGTACTTGCGGACGTGCTCGAACTGGAGGACGTCGAGGAACTGGAACCGGGACGCATCGGAAGAACCGGATACTCGACAACATCGGAATTCGCAGAGTTTGCTGCGCGGCAATTAAACGTCCCGGTCAGATGGTTAGGTGAGCGCAACATCGAGACCGTGATGGTCATCGGCGGCAGCGGTCTAACCGGTGAGTTTGTGAATACCGCGATCGTTGGCGGTGCCGATCTCCTGCTGTCAGGAGAGATCCGGCACGACGCGATCAGGAAGGCGCATAATCTGGCACTTATCGATGCCACGCATTATGCAACCGAAATTCCTGCGATGAAGCGTCTATGCGGGCGATTGCCTGTCGATACGGTATTCATCGATCACGTACCCGATGTCAAATGGGTGGACAGCACCATTATAGTGCCTCCGGAAACGCCGGCGTGGCAGGTATAGGCACTGCTACGCCTGTACATGCCTAAACAAGTATTTCCAGCGCTTTATCGACATCGACGCCATCGTGCAAGATCGCCGCTACCGCCCGCGTCATCAGTGTCGGATCGTTCGCCTGAAACGCATTTCTACCGACAGCAGCACCCCTTGCACCTGCTTCCATCGCGCCCTTGATCATCTGCAGAAACTCCCTATCCGTATTCGTCTTTGGTCCGCCTGCGATCACCACAGGAACAGGACAGCCCGCAACCACGGTCTTGAATGAGTCCGGATCGCCTGTGTAGTTGGTCTTGATGATATCCGCGCCAAGTTCAGCGCCGACGCGAGCCGCAAGTGCGACCGCGACCGGGTCGTGCTGGTTGGCGATTGCGGCACCTCGCGGGTACATCATGGCAACGAGCGGCATGCCCCAGTAATCACAGTCATCCGAGACCGTACCAAGATATTCGAGTTGATCCGATTCGGTATCAGAGCCGACATTGATATGCACGCTCACGGCATCCGCGCCGAGTTTGATCGCCTCTTCGACGGTACATACCGGCACCTTGTTGTTCGGATCAGGTCCAAGCGAGGTGGATGCGCTCATGTGAATGATAAGTCCGATATCGTGCCCGTATCCGCGATGCCCGTGCTTGACCATCCCTTTCTGCATGAGGACTGCGTCTGCACCTCCCTCTGCAACCTTGTTTATGGTCTCCCCGATGTTTACGAGCCCTTTTATCGGACCCTCTGATATTCCATGATCCATCGGAATAATCAGCATGTTTCCACTCTTCCTATCGAGGATCCGTTCAAGCCTTACTTTCTTTCCTATTTCTGGCATGGTTTCACCATTTCACTCATAATGCGATATTACAGAACCGATGGTATTATAAGTATTATCTGATCGGTCAGCATATATATCATCAGATACAGACCAACGCCTATGAACCGTTTTGCACTACTTATAATCATAAGCCTAACACTCACGGCATTTCACGCAGGTGCGGCAGATGCTACAGAAAATGCTACATCAACCACCACGGGGTTTAAAATATATGACTCGGCACCGCCACACTCCCTTGATGCTCCTGCGCTCTCTGCAAGTCTATTCCAGCAGATCCCGTATCCGGCACAACCCGGCGAGGAGGTTACGCTGCTCATAAAGACAACGAACCATGGAGACGAACCGGCAGAGAATGTCATCTGGTATCTGAACGTGCAAGAACCATTTGAACTGAAAGAGACTGAGAAAGCGACCCAGACGCTCCCTGAACTCAGATGCGGTGAGACTGCAAATACCGAGTATTATCTGACCGTGGATCCTGACGCACGATCTGGCGAGTACACACTCGATCTGAATATCACCTACAGCGGGGAATTTGACCGTCGCACCCTCACCACGAAGAGTAAGGTTGAACTGACGATCAGGGTGATGGGGCAACCGGACCTCGTCCTCCTCGATGCCGACATCCCGATAGTAGACCCCAAATCCGAGTTTGTTGCAAATTTCTCGATTAAAAATGTGGGAACCGGGCCTGCAAAGAATGTAAAGGTCTATTTCAAAAATCAAACCAGTATCCTTCCGAAGATGTCCATCTACTACATCGACACAGTAGCTCCAGGAGCGACCGTGTCGATCGAGTCCGGTTTCTTTGTCGATACCACCACACCATCCCAGCACCCCCTGCCGATTGCGATCCACTACGAGAACGAGACGCATGGAATGCAGCCAGCACAGGAATATTCGGTGCTGGTTCCGGTATCGAGCGGAAACACGCTCTTCATCTACCTCGATTCGCAGGACAAACTGACTGAGGGCGCGGTCGGGGAGGTCACCATCGGCATCGCAAATCGCGGGCTTGCGCGGGTAAAGCACATCGTGTTGACGATAACGGATGGAGATCGGTTCAAACTGATCGACACCGACACGAGATATATCGGCGACATCGAGAGCGATGATTACGACACCGTCGATTTTAGAATCCTGCCCGAGTCGTTAGACTGCCGCAATGTGACTGTAGATGTGAGTTACGCCGATGATTACGGCAATACGTACAATACAACAACAGAACTGCCGATCAAGGTCTATACCTCTGGTGAGATGAAAGCGATTGCGCCGGCGGGCGGCGGATACACAGGGATAATCATCGTAGCACTCGTCCTGTTGCTCGCATACGTCTTCAGAAAACGCATTAAAAGGATTATATCCAAATGAAATTCTCGGATTACTTCCGGTTCTGCTACAAAGGATTGGTACAGCGGAAAACCCGGAGTTACCTAACTATCATCGGCATCGTGATCGGGATAATAGCTATCGTGGGCTTGATCTCGATCGGAGTCGGGATGCAGGTCTATATGGACGAGCAGATCGGGAAGATGGGCGTAAACAAGATCATAATAATGCCGATGCCGCCCGGTGGCGGGTTAGGTCCGGCCGCCGCATCGACGTACTTCACGGACAGGGACGCAAAAGCTGTCGATAATGTGCGGGGGGTCGATGCGAACTGTTACATGGTCTACCGGACCTCGATTATAACCTACAAAGGTATCGACGCCACTGCGCCGGTCGTCGGCATGGTACCGTCGATTGCAGAGGACGCGTATTTCGATGTCCAGGGCTATGACCTCGATTCAGGGAGGGATCTGGAGGACAAGGATACTCACAAGATAACGATCGGGTACTGGATTGCGCATAAAACTTTTAAAGTCAGGGATACATACAAAGAGGTCAAGATAGGCGATAAGATCGAGATCAAGGAGCAGGGTTTCAAGGTCGTCGGGATCATAGAGGAGATCGGGAACCGGGACGATGACATGACGATTATCATGAGTCTTGATGATGCGGAGGATCTTTTCGGCGTGAGCGGTGAATACGACTTCTTCTTCGTGAAGATAAAGGAAGGAGCCGACCCTGAAGATGTCGCAGAGCGTATCAGGGACCGGCTTGAGAAATTGCGGGGCGAGGAGGATTTCACGGTCATGACCGCAGCACAACTCTCAGAGACGGTTGGTGGAATACTTTCAGCGGTATCCGCAGTCCTGATAGGGATCGGTGCGATCTCGCTTCTCGTTGGAGGTGTCGGGATCATGAATACGATGTACACTTCGGTTGTGGAGAGGACGAGGGAGATCGGGATATACAAAGCACTAGGAGCTGAGAACAATACGATATTGATGCTTTTTCTGGTTGAATCCGGTCTGATTGGGTTAATTGGAGGTTTGATCGGGATCGTGCTCGGTTTCGGGATGGCGCTCATGGTGGAGATTATCGGAAAGGAGATGGGGGTTGGTCTCTTGCACGCGTGGATCTCGTGGGAGCTTACCGCGTTCGCGCTCCTCTTCTCATTCTCGATCGGGGTTCTCGCAGGATTCCTGCCGTCCAGATCCGCATCGCAGATGAACCCAGTGGATGCGCTCCGGCATGAGTAAGGGAATGGTTAATTGACGCGATCTCATCCTTATGGGATTTCCGCTCGATCGAGCATCGTTTATATGAGTTTTACAAAGATTTTGACACCGCGGGGTATCAGGTAAGGCAATCACCCACAGATCAATCTCCTTTACTCCGGTATTCTACCAGCGCAAGAAGCATCACCACAAAGATGCAGCCGAAGAAGAACCAGACGCCAGGATGGGTTCCGAGCACCTGCATGAGATCGATCGATGAGATGCCCGTGCCTTCCGTGATGGGCGACGCTGCAAGCGTTGGTTCCGGGGCTGGCAGAGGTGCGCTGGTCTGCGCTGGCGTGTATGCCGGGGCTACCGCATCCATAGCCGCTTCCTGTGTATCCGAGAGCATATCGGTCACGCACCCGCCAGCGCCTGCCTTGCTTTCGGTGATACCGACCGGTGTTGGCACATATTCAGGTGCTGGCGATACGCCATCTACCATCATTGGCGCAGGCGTTGGCGTCGGTATTGGTGCGGGTGGAATTCCCGACTCCGCCTCCTCTGCTACATTCCTGACCACCTTCCCTGTGCCAGCGAGCAATGGCTGGTGCCACCACTCAATGATAGCGGATATGCCAGCCGCACCGAGCACCACGCCGAGATACCTCCTCAGAATATCAGCAACCGATTTCCTGTCTGTTTTGTCGGGAACAACGACGATTAGCTTCCGTATCGGTGCGTATATCTTGATCTTTCTGCCTTTGACACTCCACCTGGTCTGTTTGACAGTGATAAGCCTGGAATCGATCAGCGCATCCAGATTGTACTTGACGGTTGTTAGGGGAATCTCCAGTTTTTCGGCGATATCCGATGCTGACATCGGCTCATCAGCGAGCAATTCGAGCACCTGCCGTGCAGAGTCGTTTGAGAGAGTCTGCGTGATCTTCTTGGACTCCTCGCCAAGCGGAAGGATCAGCACCTTCTCGTCGCTCTCGCTGTCCGGGCGCTGGAGGTCAGAGGGGTGCATATCAGGTAATTGCCGCCACCCCTAATCTCTTTTTTGATAACTGCGAACCGATTTGCACCTAAACACCTGCACCACCCACAATTCGCCTGGAGTATCTTCGTGGAATCTCCAGCAACACCACAGAGCCACGGCAAACCTTCTCTTCCTTCATGGCATATCGGCAGTTGTAAGCCACATAAGCCACATCCCCCAACCGCTCCGAAGCGAAGCGCCACCTACATAAAGATCATCGCAATGAATGCCACGTAGACCATAACAAACAGTGTGCCGACCCTCCTATCAAATACCCCACGATATCTCACGAATATCACCATAGCCATCGCCAGGAAGACCATCAGGACGATATTGTCCACGATTGCATCGACCCGCGGAATGGTGCAGAATCCCGCGCTGATTCCAAGAGCAAGCAGGATGTTTGCGATGTTGCTTCCGATAACGTTTCCAATGACCATCATGCCCCACCGTTTCCGGGCGGCTGCGATCGATACTGCAAGTTCGGGAAGCGATGTGCCGAGTGCTACCAGCGTCAGTCCAATGACCGTTGTGGAGATTCCCAGTTCTGATGCGATACCGATGGCAGCGTCCACCAGGAAATTACATGCCACGAACACGCCAAGACCCCCTGCAATGGTCTGCCCGAGAGACCGCACAAGATCCTTTCTGTTGCCGCGAATCTCGGGAACCGGGTGTGTAGACCGGTGTCTGGTGTATCCGTCCCAGATATACCACCCGTACACCATGACAAGCAGCAGCCCCGCCACCCGCGAAATCCCGTCGGCATATAAGAAGTAGCACGATACCATTGCAAGTATCAGGACATGGATCTTCACATCACGATAAATACTGCGATCGATGACGATGGGGCTGACAATACATGCCACACCAAGCACCAGCGCGACGTTGGTGATGTTGCTTCCGACTACGTTTCCGGCGGCAAGCTCGGGATTACCTGTGAATGCTGCGTACACGGATACGACGATCTCAGGAAGCGACGTTCCGATCGCCAACACAGTCACCCCGATCAGGAACTCTGACACCCCGACCGCCTTTGCGAGTTTTGATGCGCCGCCAGTGAACTAGTCGCTCGAATACGCCAGGAAAACAGCGGATGATATGAGAATCAGCAGTTCCATCAGCATAAGATCAGATTGACCTCATAGTACATAATCTTTATAACACGAAAGTAGCAACATAACCATCATCCGGAGGAAAAACATTGGCAAGAAAAACGGTAAGAAAGACTGATCGCTGGAAGACAAAGAAATGGTACCAGATCGTAGCTCCTGAGATTTTTGGCAGGGCGGCCATAGGCGAGACGTTTGCAGATGCGCCAGAGAAACTGATCGGACGGACGTTCAGTGTCACGGTAGGCGATATGGTCAAGGATTACTCGAAACAGAACACCAAACTACACTTCAAGATCACTGAGGTGAGTGGAGATACGGCAGGCACGTCATTCACCGGGCATCAGATGACGAACGATTACATCGGATCACTGATCAAGCGCCAGACGTCGCGCATCGATGCAAATCTGGAAGTATATACGAAGGATGGGTATCGGATGCGGATAAAACCAACCTGTTTCACGACACACCGTGCAAAAACAAGCCAGATCGAGGCAGTACGCAAGAGTGTGGAAGAACTTATCTACGATCGCGCAAGGAAACTTGATTTCGAAAAGTTAATCGAAGAGGTCGTGAACGGAAAGCTTTCCGCAAAGGTTTACCGCAGTATCAAAACCATATATCCGATGCGCAGGGTTGAAATTCTGAAAACAGAGATTACCGGCACTCCCGTAGGGAAGTGATAGATACGGAATCTCAGGAACAGGTTTAATCAACATTTACATAAATTTATTATCGTTGCGCACAATTTGATAAACACGGAGATTAAGCAAGGATGAATACAAAAAAATTTCGAGGGTCACGCACATGTGGCGGAGGCACTCACAAGAACCGGCGCGGTGCAGGAAACCGGGGCGGACGCGGTAAGTGTGGTGCATGCAAACACCATGCGACGCGAGCACTGCTGCGCGGATATGTGTATGGGAAGCACGGGTTCACACGCCCCCAAAAAATCATTGTCAGCACGAACACTATCAACGTGTGCGAACTCGATTCAAGGGTACCTGAACTGCTGCGCGCAGGGTTTGCCGAAGAGAAGGACGGCGCGGTGCATATCGACGTTAACATACTCGGTATCGACAAGGTTCTTGGCACCGGCAGGGTGAACAGGACACTAGCAGTATCCGCACCAGCGTTTTCTAAAAACGCGGTCACAAAGATCGAGAACGCAGGCGGAACAGTGATTCAGATTTAATTAAGTGGTTAGTGGTGTTGCAATGAGTTTCAGAGGAGCTCTCGAACCGATCCTTGCCAGATTGCCAGCGGTCACAAGCCCTGAGGGGCATGTGCACCTCAAGAAGAAGCTTGCATGGACTGCAGGCATTCTCGCCTTATATTTCGCGCTCTCGAACGTCCCGCTCTTTGGCATGTCGCCTGAATCGGTCGATATGTTCCACATGTACCGTGCGTTCTTTGCAGGGCAGGGCGGAACACTGATGCTTCTCGGAATCGGTCCGATCGTCACGGGTTCGATCATCCTGCAACTGCTTGTTGGTGCAAAGGTCATAAATCTCGACATGTCCGATCCGCAAGATCAGTCATTATTCCAGGGCGCACAGAAGCTGCTCGTCTTCGCGATGATCCTATTCACAGCACTTCCGCAGGTGCTTGGCGGGTACATCAAACCATCGACCATCGTTGCGGCTGAACTTGGCGTTGACCCGTCTACAATCGTACTCCTTCTCTTAATCCAGATATACGCCGGCGGCGTCCTGATTCTGTTTATGGACGAGATCGTCTCCAAGTGGGGCATTGGGTCAGGTGTGGGGCTCTTCATCGTTGCCGGTGTCTCCCAGCAGATCATAACAGGGCTGTTCAGCTGGATATCTGAACCGGGCGGAAATGTTCCGATCGGGCTGCTTCCACGGTGGGTGTATCTTGCGCAGACCGGACTGCCAACAGACCTTATCAGTATCCTGATCGACACAGGAATCCTTGCGCTGGTCACAACCATCGTCATCTTCCTCTTCGTCGTCTTTGTGGAGAGTACCAGGATAGAGATTCCGCTTGCGCATAGCGCGGTTCGTGGTGCAAGAGGGAGATTTCCAATAAAACTTATATACGCAAGCGTGCTTCCGATGATCCTTGTGCGGGCGCTTCAGGCAAACGTCCAGATGATCGGTATGATGCTATCCAATAAAGGGATCACGATACTCGGGGAATTCAGCGGAACCACACCGCTTGGCGGGGTCATGTACTATCTCGCACCGATCAATAGCCCGCATGACTGGATCCCGTCGCTTGTCGCGGCGAATTATTCATCACCGGCTCTTGCAGCGGCGTCACCGGATCTCTGGCAGATCGGGCTCCATGTATTCTGTAATGCCACGATGCTGATCGTCGGTGGCATCATCTTTGCTCTCTTCTGGATCGAGACTACCGGCATGGGCGCAAAGAACGTGGCGCAGAACGTGTTCCAGTCCGGAATGCAGATTCCAGGGTTCAGACGAAGTCCGCAGAGCATCGAGCGGATCATGGAACGGTACGTGCCAAAGGTAACGATCATCGGTGGAGCGTTGATCGGCGCGCTCACGCTCGTAGCATCGATGCTGGGGACGGTCGGCGGCGCAGGCGGTACCGGACTTCTGCTCGCAGTGAGCATCGTGTACCGATTGTACGAGGATCTCGCATCCGAGCAGATGATGGAGATGCACCCGATGATGCGGCAGTTCTTCGGTGGTACATGACAAACATCATACTCCTTGGACCGCCCGGGTCTGGAAAAGGCACGCAGGCAAAGTTGCTTGCCGAGCGGATCAAGGTCCCTCACATCTCCACAGGCGATATCCTGCGGGCAGCAAAAGGCACAGAACTCGGAGACCGTGCTTCTGAATACATGAACAGGGGCGAACTCGTCCCTGACTCGATACTGATCGCGATGATCGAGGATCGACTCGCAAAGCCAGACTGCGCATCAGGCTGCATCCTCGATGGCTATCCGAGAACGATCCCGCAGGCAGATGCGCTCAACCGCATCCTCTTGGGACTTGACCGGAGGATCGATCGCGTGATCAACATCGATGTGCCTGATGACCGGTTGATCACCCGCCTATCAGCACGCCGTGTATGCGAATGCGGGGCTACATACCAGTTGACGTTTAATCCGCCGCAGGCGAAAGGGGTATGCGACCTGTGCGGCGGGGCACTGTACCAGCGCGATGATGATATAGAGGAATCTGTTCAGAACCGCCTGCTGGTGTATAAAAGAGAGACACAGCCGCTTATCGATTATTATGAGAATCTGGGGCTACTTACGACGATCGATGGGAGCGGCAGCATCAAAGAGATCTCAGGCGAGATCTATGAACACGTCCAATAATGCGGCACCCCTGACAGAGACTTTTTGTTATCTTCTGAAATGGGTTTTGGAAAAACCACAGAGAGCACAGAGGACACAGAGAAAACAGCAACCCTTTGGTGTCCGGCCTTCGGCGCTGCTTCGCAGACCGCGTCCTCTGTGGTTAATCTTCTTTGCCATAACCCGATATCCATCCAGAAGAAATTAAAAAGCCACCCCGACACCCCAAAAAACTTTAAGAGCGACGGACTGTCAATCCTTCTTCAGTCCAGCCTCATGGCACCGCAAATCCACACATCCCCACACACTCATGAACCCAGACCACATCAAGAATGCAATCACCTCATTCATCCGCGTCCAGCTGAAAGAATCCGGTGCAAGCAGTGCAGTCATCGGGCTTAGCGGCGGCATCGATTCAACGGTTACGGCATATCTAACCGCTTGCGCGATCGGGCATGAGAACGTGCTCGGCATCCTGCTGCCTGTGCAGAATCTCACATCAGAACAAGATGAGGATGATGCCATCGATATTGCGGGTCGGCTCGGGATCGAGTACAGGGTGATCGAGATCAACGGCGTTTTGCAGTCATTTTCGGATTTGATTCCCGACTACGATCTGGGTGCAGTCGTTTCGAACGGGAACCTGATCGCACGAACCCGGATGTGCGTGCTCTATTATTATGCAAATCTCCTGAATCGTCTCGTAATCGGAACTGGAAACCGGACAGAGCTTCTTCTCGGATACGCCACGAAATACGGCGATTCAGGCGTGGACATAGAGCCGCTCGGCGATCTATACAAGACTGAGGTGTTCGAACTTGCCAGGTACCTCGGGGTTCCGGAACGGATTATCGAAAAACCGCCGTCTGCAAGACTCTGGGCAGGGCAGACCGATGAAGGGGAACTCGGGATGCGGTATCAGGAGATCGACCGGATCTTAAGGATGCTTGCTGATGAGAACCTGAGTGCGGAAGAGGTCGTGGCACGCGGTGTACCAGAGGACGATGTCTCCCACATAACCGACCTGATCCGCACAAGCGAGCACAAGCGACATGCTCCGCCGCGTGCAGGCGGCAAGACCGAACCCTGAAGCTATGAAAACATGAAGGCGATGACGCAAGTGTCGACGACGAAGGCGTTACTGGCGTTCGAACTCTCTGGGGAGCATGAGACCCTCCCAGAAAGCGAGGTGCTCGCATGTATGCGTGCGCTCGAGATCAGGTACAACATCGTGAAAAGCGGGGAACAGTGCCTACTCTTGGAGATCGGAGGCGATCCCTGTGAGATATCAAAGATGTTGTCAACGAGACTTGCGATGGCGCATCATATCGTCTCAGTCATCCTGAAATCCGATCCGCTGGAGTTAAGCATCCTTGAATCGGTTCGGGGCGCAGAGATAACCGTGCCCAGAGGAGAAACATTCAGCGTCAGGGTAACGCAGATAAAAGGCTCCTTTATACGGTCCACCCGCATGGAACGGCTCATAGGCGAGGTTATTTTTGAAAGGAATAGTGGGGCAAAGGTAGATTTAGCCAATCCGGACCACAGGTTCCGTGCAATCGTCACAAAAGATTCATGTGTCTTCGGGGAAGTCCTCGCATCGATAGACCGGGGGAAGTTTTGGGATCGAAAGCCGCATAAGAAGCCGTTCTTTTATCCGGGAGCGATTTCTCCGGATATAGCTCGTGCAATCGTAAATCTCTGCGAAATCCACACGGATGACCTTGTCCTCGATCCATTCTGCGGAACCGGTGGCATCCTGCTCGAAGCAGGCATGATCCGTGCCCGGGTGTTCGGGATCGATGTGCAGGAATCGATGGTACGCGGAGCGGACCTGAATCTCAGATCTCACGGATTTGAGTACCAGTTGGCTTCCGGGGATGCCTGCAATCTACCGCTTAAGGATGGGTCGATCGATGCAGTTGTTACTGACCCGCCTTATGGGAGATCTGCCGTTGTCATGGCAGAATCCGTCGAATCGCTCTACAAGAATGCTCTTCTGGAGATATATCGCGTGATGAAGAAGAGCGGGCATGTGGTTGTGGTCTCTGACTTTGAACTGCCGTGGGCTGATGAAGTCGGCTTTGTCGTGACCGGACTCTATAAAAATCGCGTTCACCGGAATCTGACGCGGTATATCCTGGTGCTACGTAAGTGAGGCGATCATTTTATCAAACTCGCCCCGCTCTGGTTCAGGGGGTTTGTCGGGAATTTGGTCTGTTTCTGGCAGTTTTTATGCCTTCGGCGCTGATCGCTGCGCTCACAGTCACGAATGGACGAATGACACGATTTTTGTAATGGTCAGTTGGATGCATAACACCGCGATTGACATAAACGACATTGGTAGGGAATACAACCGTAGACTAAAGAGGAAGCGATTACTCGCACCCCCTCGTCTAAGAACGGTACGTGAGACTTTCACCTCATACCGCTCAAGCATCTCATAACCCTTTCAGTATCGGGCAGCGGTTCCGAAAGTTAAAGTAGTCTTGATCGATAAAGGGGTTCATATCCAACTTCAAGCCAGCACACCGGACAATCTTCGTGTCCGAGAATGGTTTCAATCTATTCTCTCCGGTAGAAAACACCCAATTCCGAGTTCCTTCGGAATGCCAATATTTATTGGCGATCCACGTGTTACGTTTATCTGGGTGTCTCCTCTTAGCCCACCTCCAGAGCATATTCCAAACAATATGATCTAATTTGCTGAATATCTCTTTAGCTACAGCCGATCGATGATAATTCGACCAGCCAGTGATGATGGGGTTCAGTACGTTGATGAGGTCTTCCTGTTTCCATGCCTTCGCTCGTTTGATCACATCACCGATTTTACGGATGATATTTCCAATCGACTTCTTGGATGGCTTTATCAGGAGCTTTCCTCTGTATTTACGGAAGTTCCAGCCCAAGAAGTCAAAGCCGTCGTCGATATAAGTGATATGAGTCTTTTCCTCTGACAATTCCAGACCTCGTTCCTTCAGGAATTCTTTAATCAATTCAGCAATCTCCTTAGCAATCTCTTCTGAGTCTGCGGTAACGATAAAATCGTCCGCATATCTCATGAAATTCACCTTATGGGAGTTATATCGACGTTTATCGATTTCCCCATTCTTACCGACGTGATACATAGCTGAGATGACTTTTTCCATCCCATCCAGTGTCATGTTCACCAGTATCGGGGAGATAATTCCCCCCTGAGGAGTTCCCGCGGTGGTGGGATTCAAATGTCGATTGTACACGAATCCTGCCTTGAGAAATTGCTTTAGAGTCGATTTATCCATCGGAATGTTGTCCAGAAGCCAGCCATGGTTGATATTATCGAAGCAGCCCTTGATATCACCTTCCAAAACCCATTTTGCAGAGTATTTCCCACCAAGACAACAGTAGGCATATTGTCGCGCATCCTGTATGCTTCTATGCATCCTGAAGCCAAACGAGCGGGGGTCTGCCGTTATTTCTGCAATCGGTTGTAGCGCAAGAGCGTGCAGCGCTTGCATCGCCCTATCGTACATGGTTGGGATTCCTAAAGGTCGCTTCTTCGTCGTTCCAGGCTTCGGAATATAGACTCGCCTCGACGGCTCTGCTTTATACTTCTTATCGGATAATTTAAGAGCAGCGTTCATTTTGGAGTTTGGTGTTGTCCACTTCGCGCCATCGATTCCAGCTGTTCTCTTTCCCTTATTCTGAGTTAAACGCTTTACTGCCAACAATTTCGCATAAAACGAATGCGTTAGCAGATATCTTAACCTTTTGACCAAATTTCTCTTTCCTTGCGTCACTGTTTTTGCAATTCTGGTTTGCAGCCTGTTAACATGTTTTTCAACCTCATCCCAGTTGATATTATTCCACTGGAGTTTTGGTCGCTTGTCTGTAAGTCTCTCGCCTTTTGAGGGCGTAATTGAACTATTTACATTCACAGGTTTGCCTCCTTTCATGCAATGAGACACCGCTCGATAAGTCAGCTCCCTTTCGGGTTAAGGCAAATTTTGAACCTCTATACACCTCATTACAAGATGTCATTCGCTTTTTACCGATTCCTATACCCTCTGCTCCTTTGTTACTCCTTACGGAGCTCCTACCCGGATTCTCCGGGGGCGCATAGGGCTTACTAAGTTCTACGTCACAGATAATTATGAACGCCTTAGAAGCCATCTGTAAGCCGGAAACCGTCTGTCCATTCCCTACAACGTCTCTGCAGCCGTTGTAGTCTGATTTCATACCTTTTGGTCTAAGCATAACAGTCCGTTTTCGCTTATCCTGCGTTACGACCCTTCCGATGGTTCGCATTACACTCTTCATAGCGTTCTTATCCTGGCAGTTGATCCGAATCGGACTTTCTGATTTTCCACGTTGTTCCGCAGGCTTACTACGTGGGCGTTGCCACCCACGCATTCTGCGGTAGGATTACCCCGGATGGAAGGGATAGCCGGTTAGGCAATCTGTGATGCAGCTTCTTGTCACACACAGAGAGCACAGAGGGCATAAGAGAATCGGTTTAAAAACTCTGTGCTCTCTGTGTCCTCGGTGGTTAAATCCGGTGGCTTTTACCGCTTGTGTAGGATCAATTCGACACAACAGAATGACACGATTTTACTCCGTTTCAACATTCGCGATATTCGTTTATTCGTGCCATTCGTGATTTTGACCAGATTTTTATATACTATCTACTGAAATAAACTATGATTGGTATATTAATTTTTGGGGATTCCCTAAACCTGACGGCACGACAGATCCCGTGAGAACCGATACCGCACCATCGCGCATATCACAGCAATCCCGTCCCGGATCGGATTGAATTTCGAGTTTCCTTCCCGTACCGAATATGCGATCGGGATCTTCCTGATCCGCAGACCAAGCCGCACAGACTTTGCCGTGATCTCAGTCTCGATCCCGAAGCCGTCAGACTCAAGTTTCATCTGCGAGATCGCGTCCCTTGTAATGCCGCGGAATCCTGAGAGATTGTCGAGTCTCACACCGTACAACACGAGAAACGCTGTCCTTGACATCCAGTCACCGATCCTGAGCAGGAGCGGAAGCGAACCTGCAATAAATTCCGTGCGCTCGCCGATCACGAGGTCATAATCTTTGAGCGCATCGATAAATTCAGGGATGCGCTCGACCGGATACGTATCATCGACATCCACAAAGATGACATCATCGTCCACATACTCAAAAGCAACCCGAAGCGCATCCCCTTTCCCCTTCCCGTTGTCGGATATGACTGTGGCACCCATCTGCCTTGCGATCTTGGCGGTTCCGTCTGTCGAGTGCCCATCGACCACCACGATCCGGTCAGAGCAGACGCTTCGTATGCAGTCGATGGTCTCCCTGATGGATTCACTCTCGTTCTTTGTTGGGAGTATGATTGCGGTCATGGTGGTATGGATATCTGGTCTGTTTTCCGCAGGCAAGACATGTCACGACCACGCAGGTGCCGTTCAGCCGCACCCGGCATGTTCTGCCCGGAACAAGATACTTTCCGCAGTGTTTGCACATCCTGCGCTTCAGGTGCGCGGGGATGCGTACACGATGCCGCATCCCGATCCGTCTTGCTATATGGACATAACGGTCAGCCATGGGTGGGCGGGCTTCTGATATCGATTCGGCGAGTTCGAAGAGCCGCTTTATCTGCTGCCCGGCAATGTTCTTGATCCATCTCTTCCGGTGTTTTCGGGTCATTATAGTTTGGTGTAATGTATCTGTTTGGATCTACTTAGTACCGCTCAAGCATAGAAGCATCCGAAAAAGTAGATACCGAAGATTTATTAGAATGCTTGACACAATAGTTAAATGGAGGTCGGTTAAGTATGGCAGAAGCAGAGGGGATGAAAAAGATATTGGAGATGGCTAGGGAATCTGAGATTTCAACCAAGCCCGACACAGATCCCGGTGAAACAAAGCCAGATGACGGCACTGGTGCCGAAGAGATCATTGAAGAGGAACCGATCCACCCTCTCAAGGGGGTTATTGAGAGGCTCAAGGAACAACAGGGCGATCCCTCTGAAATGGCAGGAGCAGAGGGGGCGGAAAAGATATTAGAGATGCCTGGGGAATCCGAGATTCCAACCAAGCCCGACACAGATTCCGGTGAAACAAAGCCAGATGACGGTACTGATGCCGAAGAGGTCATTAAAGATGACCTGACCCATCATCTTAAGGAGGATACTGAGAGGCTCAAGGAACAACATGGCGAGCCCTCTGAAATGGCGGAAGCAGAGGGGGCGGAAAAGATATTGGAGATGCCGGGGGAACTCGAGATTCCAACCAAGCCCGACACAGATCCCGGTGAAACAAAGCCAGATGACGGCACTGGTGCCGAAGAGATCATTAAAGAGGAACTGATCCATCATCTCGAGGAGGATATTGAGAGACTCAAGGAACAACAGGACGATCTCTCTGAAAAAGAGAAGCCGTCGATCATGGACAGGCTTACGAATCTTTTCAAAAAGGAAGAAGTGGGATTTGAGCCATACGATCCGGAAAAACATGGACCTCTCGTTTTCTTTGATGGGAAGGAAGGATATGACGAGATCGATAGATACTGGGTGAATGAGCCTTATGCGTTTGTTGTGGTCCTCCACGATAATGAGCGGGACAACCTGTGGTACCAGGTGGTTGAACCGCATCTGAGCGGATTCGAGAGGGATTTCCTCGAAGAGATCCGATCCCGGCTCAGGGATGCGCTTTTGGTAGAGGATATCAAAAGAGAGGAGGATAAGGAAGAGATTCTTGTTAAAAATGTTAGATCGATCGTGCGCGACTATGCGATCGATGTAGATGTCCCGACGCTTGAAAAGATACTGTATTATACCGTCAGAGATTTTATCAAGTTCGGAAAACTCGATGCGCTAATGCATGACAGCACCATCGAGGATGTATCATGTAACGGATTTGATCTTCCAATTTATTTATATCATAAAAAATATTTGAATATCCCCACGTCAGTCGTCTTCGGAGAGGAGGAACTGGATTCGTTCATCATCAGACTTGCGCAGCGCAGCGGCAAGCACATCTCAATAGCAGAGCCGATGGTCGATGCTGCGATGCCGGACGGCTCCCGGATACAGATGACGCTTGGAACGGCAGTGACAGCACATGGCAGCACGTTTACGATACGGAAGTTCAAGGATGTTCCATTAACGCCAATCGATCTGATCAACTGGAAGACGTTTTCATCCGAAAATATGGCTTATCTCTGGGTATGCATCGAGAACAACAAGAGTTTGATATTTGCAGGCGGAACAGCGTCCGGGAAGACCTCATCACTCAACGCAGTATCGCTCTTTATGCCGGAGAGGGCAAAGATTGTGACGCTTGAGGATACAAGGGAACTGCAGCTCCCGCATCCGAACTGGATTCCGGGGGTGACGAGGGATGCGTTCACCGCCGATGAGCGCGGTGCGATCGATATGTACGACCTCCTCAAAGCCGCGCTCAGGCAGCGCCCTGAGTATCTGCTGGTCGGCGAGGTCAGGGGCAAGGAGGCGCTCACACTGTTCCAGGCGATGAGTACAGGGCACACAACGTTCTCGACGATGCATGCCGATTCCGTTGCATCAGCGATACACCGTCTCGAGAATCCTCCGATCAGTGTACCGAGAACGATGATCCAGGCTCTCGATATCATAAGCATCCAGGCGCAGATATACGTGAAAGGGCAGCGTACCCGCAGGTCCACAAAGATTGTGGAGATTACTGACATCGATCCGGTCACGAAAAACATCAGGACGAACGATATCTTTGTGTGGAATCCTATGAATGACGTGATCGAACGTGTCGGCGAGTCAAAGGCGCTCAAGGACATAGAGGCGAGGCGGGGCTGGACCGCTAATGAATTAAAAGCGGAACTGGTACGCCGGCAGAAGGTTCTCGAATACCTTATCGATAACAAGATCAATGATTTTATGGCGATAGCAACGATCATCCACGCTTATGAAGCCACTCCTGAGAAGGTGGTGGAGAAACTCGGGATCGATTGGGGGTAGTCCGGAGATCCAGGAGCTCTTGCATGCGTTCGGATGCCTGTTCCGGGACCGGGATTGCCAGAAAATCCAGATCACCGGATAAACTCGTATATCGAGGTCTGTCTCGTAATGCCTGCCCGGGAGGCGTGACATCGATGGGTCGCTCCTGACGATCCATTATCCGCCATCCGGAGATTCGATAATCGTATTCCGATCAGCCGTATCTTCGCAACTCCTGTGAACTCGCTTATCAAGTTCTTTGAGATGTTTTTAACCAGTTCCGGATCGGAACTTGGAAATCCGATGCTCCTTGATCGTGTACGCGTATCAAAATCCTCGAACCTGACCTTCACAGACACGGTCCGGAATAGGTATCCGGTCTTTGACAGGGCGCGGTGCGTCGCATCGGCGAGTGTATCGATCGAATCGTAGATAAGCCCCGGATCGGATGTGTCTTCCTCGAATGTCAGCTCTCTGCCTATCGATTTGACTGTATGGTCTTCTTTTACCTCGCTTCTATCGATGCCACACGCAAGATCATGCATCCGGTATCCCCACTTTCCAAACTTCAAAACAAGTTCTCGGGCATCGTACTCCCTGAGATCGCGTATCGTCTCGATCCCCATACTCTTGAGCACTTGTCCCGTCTTCTTCCCGATGCCGGGAATCTTTTTTGCAGGCATCGGGTCAAGGAACTCGCATACCTCGTCAGGCGCGACAACGGTCAAGCCATCGGGCTTCCGGACATCGGATGCGATCTTCGCTACAAGTTTATTCGGACCTATCCCGATGGAACACGTCAGCCTTTCCTTCGCGAGTATCTCTTTTTTGATATCCAGTGCCGTTTCGATGACATCTGCCGGATCATCCGCTTTTACCCGGATAAACGCCTCATCGATGCTGACTCTCTGAAACGTATCTGCGTAGCTCGCAAGGATCTTCATGATCCGTCCGGAGACCGCCTGGTACAGAGCCATATCAATCGGCAGAAACCTTGCGTCAGGGCACAACCGGTATGCCCTGGAGATCGGCATTCCTGAATGGATGCCACACTCCCGCGCCTCGTATGAACATGTACTGACAACCCCCCTGCCCGCGCCCCCTTTTGGGTCTGCGCCGACCACCACTGGCAGCCCTGTAAGTTCGGGATGCCTGACCACTTCGATGGACGAGAAGAAACCGTCCATATCCACGAGAAGTATCGTCCCCTGATCCATGCCAGGGGTCTTATTCCTCCTCGATATCGCGCACCTCTTCGCCATCCACGATCATGGCGAGCATGAAATACTTCTCGACATACCGTGTCAGTTCCTCATCCGAGATGCATGAAACCCGCTCTTCCTCATCGTACAGCCGTTGAATGTCCTTCTGGATCTCTGCGATTCTCGGGTCGTTCTTCTCGATGCTGACCTTCACCTGCATCAGTTCATGGAGCGCCTCCTCGACCTTGTGCCTGACTACCTCCCTGCCGGATGAGTCCCCGATCAAGAGTTGCCGCTCTGCACCGATGATCTCGGGCGGATACGGTTCGTACGTGAAGGGATTTTTGATTACACCGGCGGTGTGTATCCCGCTCTCGTGTACGAAGACGTTCCTCCCAACGATCGACTTGTTTCTCGGTATCCGAATCCCTATGTGATGTTCCATATACTCTGCAAACTGTACCATGCAGGATAGGTCGTATTTCTCGAATCCTCCAACCCTTCTTACGAGGAATAGCAAGATCTTCTCGAGTTCCGTGTTTCCGCTCCGCTCCCCTATCCCGAGAAACGTCAGACTCGACCAGTTCGCGCCATACCAGAATCCTGCAAGCGCTGATGAGACGCTGAGCCCGAAATCATCATGGATATGCGTCTCGATGTTCTTCACGCCGAGTTCCCTGAATGTCGACACGACCTTCGGGATGCTGTATGGTTCACACGCATCTGTGAACGGAACCGCAAAACCGAGAGTGTCACATATTCTGACTGTGCAATCAGGATCGATATCGATGATCGCCTTGACCAGAGGATATACAAACCCTGATATATCGGCACGGGTCACATCCTCGAGATGTGCTCGGGTGCGTAGCCCGTGATCGACCGCATACTGGAGCGCATCCAGATACCGTTCGCTCGCCTCCTCCCGACTGTTAAGTTGCATCTTATCAAAGATGTGCGAATCAGAGACCGACATCAGCATCCCGGTCTCGGCAATACCGTCCACATCAAGCACGAAATCGATATCAGAAGGCAGAGCACGGGCCCATCCAGTAATCTCAGGGCACTCGTATCCGATATCCTGCATGGATTTGATGGCATCCCGATCCCGCTTCTGGAAAACGAACGTCTCCAGTTTCTCGACCCCGATCTCGTGCAAAAATTCGTAGATCTTGAGTTTGTGCCTCCTTTTCATCACAATGCCTGGCATCTGCGAGCCGTCCCGGATCGTGCTGTCGCTGATGAACACCTCCTGCCCAAGAGGAAGCTCTATCATTGGAAGATCGTCGTAATTTTTGTAGATTACCATTTGTTACCGTGTGATCAGCATCTCTGCGGTATCTGCTAGGTACACCCAGTCCTTGGGAAGCGTACCTGTTCTGCGATAGTACTTCACAAGTCTTCGTATCTTGGATTCGGTCAGTTGCAGCGCACGCTTGTTATGAACGTCTTTTTTATTTTCTGCAAGATGCGTGCGTAACCTGAGCGCTTTTACGATGAGGTTCCGCATCCCCTCAGGAACATTCGGCGCCATGTCGTGATCCGAAACCGTCTGCATGATCTTCTTCTGCGTGATCAATGTGGCGTCTGGGATGCCGTACCGGTCCCGAAGAATCATCCCGATCTCGCTCGTGGATTTATCCTGCTTCCACAGGTCGATGATGATCTGCTCAAGCTCCTCTGCACCCATGTCGACCCATGGCGGATTTTCCTTCCGGTAGGGTCTCGTCGATCCTGATTTTCCTTTCCGTCGTGAATACATTCGTGCCATGTTGGTTCTATGTTACAGCGTACTTGATTTAAGTGTTTCCTGAAATGGCGTGGGCTTATCACACCAAATCTCCTGCTCCTTCACTTCGCTGCCCATGCAAGATCCACGATCCTGCGCATCACCTCGCGCACAGGCACGCCTGTCTTCTGCGCAATCGTCTTCGCATCCTCAAACTCGGCTGATATGGAAAGGATGCAGCCGTCTTCATCGGTCGCTATCTTGACCGCGGCATCCCACTCCGCGCCATCGATCTCGATCCTGACCGACTCCATCTTCCGCTTTGCGATCAACCTGTGCTTGGTGGTGGAGATCCGCACACCAAGCGAACCGGTCTCCTCGATGATCCTGCGTGCGATCCGTGCCGAGTCCCCTGGTTTTGCGATCACCTGGATCAGATGCCCGCTCCGTCCTTTCTTCATCGTCGCAGGGATCACAATCGCGTCACAAGCGCCAATCGCCATCAGTTCATCGATCAGGTTGCCGAGCACCTCGCCGGTCACGTCATCGACCGATGTCTCGAGCACCTCCACACCATCCCGCCAGAGGGACGCGTCCCCGCCCCGATCCATATCTGCATCCGCGCCCCTGCCCTGAACACGACCTTGAACATGACCCTGCCCCTGACCCCGGCGCTCATCTTCGCACCGGATGACGCGCAGCACGTTCGGAATCTCGAGATCCGCCTTCCCTGCCCCGTACCCGATACCGGTTGCGACGCATCCACCACCACTGCCCCCACTGCCACCGGGTTCTGCCCGATCTGCCAGATGCGCGAGTATCGCAGCACCGGTCGGGGTCAGCAATTCATGCTCGATGCTCCCGTACTCCCACGAAAACCCGGAACCTGCGAGGATTGCAAGCGTTGCTGGTGCCGGCACCGGGCATCTTCCGTGCGCAGTATCCACAAACCCCCTGCCTGCAACGATCCGGGCGCAGAAGACCCTGGAAGGCGCGAGATCGTGGATCGCAGCAGATGCGCCGACCACGTCTGCTATGGCATCCGCCTGCCCGAGTTCGTGGAGATGGAGTTCGTCCTCGCTTACACCGTGAACCCTCGATTCTGCCGAGGCGATGCGGCTGAAGATCGCGAGAGCGTCTCTGGTGATGGGATCTGGTAATCCTGATGACCTGATATCTGCTACGATCTCAGGATATGTGCTGGTTTCGGATTTGTCTGCAATCTCTGACACGCGGACCCTGGTTGCAGAGATCCCCTTCTTCGTTGTCCTGCCGATATCCACGGTGACTGGCGCCACCGATTCCATGATCTCTTTGGTATGCGCGGGATTGGCTCCGAGATCGATTAAGGAAGCGATGATCATGTCCCCGGATGCACCCATGAACGGATCGAAGATCAGACAGGTCATGGTTGATTATGTGTGCGGGATGTATATAAATTTTGAGAGATTGCAAAAGGCGATCACACTGGAAGTATATTCCAAACGAGCCAATTCGCTAAAACATAATATACATCCCCGCCACACCTGTTATGGAGGGGTAAGAATTAATATCCGACTCCCACATATATCTTTGTAGCCAAACATTTCAGTTTGAGCAAAAACCTGCGACAAATAAAATGCCAAAGTACCTTATAGAATTTAGATTTCATGGATACGCCAGAAAATATCTTAAAAGGTCAATCTTTGATGTTGCAAGAAGATTTCGCGTCAAAGGCGTGACAAGAAAGCGACCTGTTCCGCATATCACATTGGTAGGTCCTTTTGAAACGAGAGAGATAAAAAGAGTGATCACGGATGTGGAAAGTGTCGCTAATAATTACGATCTTGTGAATTTTAAACTCATAGGGTTTAGATATTTCAATAACCCCCGAGGTAAAGTCATTTATGCCGATATTGAACCCTCAAAGGAACTTGAGGAACTGCGGTGGGAATTAGCAAAGAGACTGATGAAGTACGCTGAGATCAAAGAGTGGGACAAGAGGGAAAGATTCTCATTTCACGCTACGATTGCTTTCAAAGATATCGATAGAAAATTTTCTGAGATTTGGAGATACCTCAAAAGCAAAGAAACCCCCAACATCAATCAAGATCTCCTGAGAATAACGATCATAGGAACAGAAGGTAGAATAGTGTGTGAATATGATTTGATGCTTAAGAGGTTGTTGAACAGGAGAGCGGCATTAAGCAGAAGGATCTGGAAAAAAACAATTTTTAGGTTTAGAATAAAATTATTCCGTAGAAGATTGTTGGTTATGATCAAAAAGATATTCGGGTGGTCGTGATGATATATCTCATAAGCGATCTGCATTTAGACCATAAGAATATCATGAGGTATTGTGATAGACCTTTTTCTTCTGTCGAGGAGATGAACAGAACAATCATAGACAATTGGAATGAAGTTGTGGAGGAAGATGATTTTGTGTATCTCGTTGGTGATTTGGCTTTTGGGAGACGGAGATCTAAGATGCGATATTGGTTGAAAAAACTAAACGGTAACGTTATTTTGATTCTTGGAAATCATGATAAAGGATATCTCGATTCGATTGTACATGCAGACAAGTGTGTTTTATTCTACAAAGGAAAGAAATTTTTGCTGATTCATGACCCTAAGATGGTAAATAGCGGGGATGACTGGGTTATTCATGGACACGAGCATAACAATAAGCCAGAAAAATACCCGTTTATGAATGGAAAAAATAGAACAATAAACGTGAGCGTAGAATTGATAAATTACACACCGATTTCACTTGATTTTTTGGTAGATAGGATGGAAGATGTTGTTTATTGGAAAGCGATTGATAAAGAACCTGTGTTTAGATAAAAAAATGAAAGGTCATAAGCAACAGTCACCATTTTCAAGCTCTTCAGCAAAGTCTTCGGAATCCATCTCTTTATAGATTCCTTTTTCATATCTCTTTATGGCTTTTTCTATTCTTTTGGCAAAAGTAATTGACGAGTTTTCCCCTTCACTGAAATTATCCCACATCTTCAAGGGGATCACTATCTGCTCTTTTGAACTGAGTTTCGTTATTGCGACATCGATCACCATATAAGATTAGTCTTACAAAATACATGAACATCCAATAAAAAGAGACTGTTCAGAGGATTCCTCCTCCAAACAGAAGTCCGGTCCCAAACATCGCGGCGAAAAGTATCGCGATGATGTTGACCACCTTGATGAGCGGATTTAGCGCAGGTCCTGACGTGTCCTTGAACGGATCGCCGACCGTATCGCCAACGACCGCTGCCTTATGTGCCTCAGATCCCTTGCCGCCGTGCGCACCGTCCTCGATGAGTTTCTTGGCGTTATCCCATGCAGCGCCGCTGTTTGCCATAAATAGCGCCATCAAAAGCCCGACAACAATAATCCCGATCAGAAAACCGCCGAGCGCAACCTTGCCGAGCAAGATCCCGACGATTAATGGAACACCGATTGCGAGGATGCCGGGGATCACCATCGAGTTGATCGCTGCTTTTGTCACGATGTCGACCGCTTTTCCGTACTCCGGCTTCGTTGTCCCTTCCATGATTCCGGGGATCTCCCGAAACTGTCTTCTTACCTCTTCCACGATCTTAAAAGCGGCTTTCCCGACCGCATTCATCGTAACTGCGCTGAACAGGAACGGAAGGAGTCCTCCAATGAAGAGCCCGACCAGTACCAGCGGGTTGTCAAGACCGAGTTCGCCGAGATCAAGCCCTACCTTGTGCCTGTAATCCGCAAATAGTGCCAGCGCTCCAAGAGCGGTTGATCCGATCGCATACCCTTTCGTCACCGCCTTTGTGGTGTTTCCGACGGCATCGAGTTTATCGGTCACGTCTCTCGTGCTCGCTGGAAGCGAAGCCATCTCTGCGATGCCTCCTGCGTTGTCTGTGATCGGTCCGTACGAATCGAGGGCAACGATGATCCCTGTCGTGGAGAGCATCGCAGCCGCAGCTATTGCAATGCCGTACACGCCGACCGCAGGATCTGCAATCCCGCCAACCACAGCAAACGATGCCAGGATGCCTGCACAGATCACGATAACAGGCATCGCTGTGCTTTCGAGACCAATAGCGAGCCCTGAGATGATATTTGTGCCCGCACCGGTCTCAGCTGCGCGTGCGACCGTCTTCACAGGTCTGAAGTTGAGTGCTGTGTAATACTCGGTGATGATCACGATCAGCACCATGATCACGATCCCGACGATCGACGCATACCAGAATCTGAGATCGCCATCCATCATCCAGTCGGTAACGAAATAAAACGCCACAAGACAGATCAGTGCCGCTGCCGCTACGCCCTTGTAAAGGGCGCGCATGATATTCTTGCTCTTACCGAGTCTGACGCAGAATATTGCAATTATCGATGCGAGAATCGCGACCGATCCGAGAATCAGCGGATACGTGACCGCATTTGGGTATTGTGCAACCACAATCGCCCCAAGCAACATCGCAGCAAGTGCTGTGACCACATACGTCTCGAAGAGATCCGCGCCCATGCCCGCGCAGTCTCCGACGTTGTCCCCGACGTTATCAGCGATCACAGCCGCGTTCCTGGGGTCATCCTCCGGAATTCCTGCCTCCATCTTGCCGACGAGATCAGCGCCGACATCAGCGGCTTTCGTGTAGATCCCACCTCCGACCCTCGCAAAGAGACTGATCAGACTCGCGCCAAAGGCAAAACCGATGATCAGATCGACGTTTTCCGGCACCCCGCCGTACAGTATGTAAAACCCGCTTGTGCCGAGCAGTGCAAGACCGACCACGGCAAGCCCTGTCACCGCGCCGCCCCGAAACGCAATGGACAGTGTTTTTTCAAGACCGTCCTTTGCAGCGTTTGCGGTTCTCACATTCGCGCGAACCGAGACATTCATGCCGATGTATCCTGCCGACGCGGATGCTACTGCGCCGACAAGGAACCCGAAAGCGATCTTTGCCCCATCATCAAGCAGGGCATACATCAGGACGGCAAGTATGATCGCAACGATTGCAACTGTTCTGTACTGGCGGTTCAGATACGCCATCGCACCCTCCTGTATCGCCGCTGCGATCTCCTGCATCTCTTTTGTGCCCGTGGGCTGTTTCAAAACGAGATACGCAAACACGCCCGCAAACGCCAGACTAAGAATGCCTGCCACGGGCGCAAGATATAATGTATTGTCCATTTCTAACTATCTCTCCTGTTTGTATTTTGGTTTGTATTTTATTATTGGATGAATGTCATGCAATAAGAATGTGTCGATCTCACGTCCGTCACCATCAGATGAGACTTTTTATTATTTTCTGGGAACGTCGGATTGTCTTATGTAAGCACAACTGCCAGAATGTGGCACTATCAATCTAAAAATCCATTTACACCGGTAATCTGCGTAATCTGTTTTAATGGCTTCGCCGCTGCTGTCGCAGTCGGTGGCAAATAAAACTTTTAACCACAGATTAACACTGATTTCACTGATTTCGGAAGTCCAATCGTACCAGTGTTCGCAGGATTGGCGTCATGTTTTCCAACCGACCAGAAGAAGTTAAAAATACTCTACACTGCAACCCTCGGATCCCGAATATCATTAACAGCGCATGGATCATCAGATGCCGGATCAAGCTCCACCAGAACGCGCATGGTATCTGTTAATCCGAATTCCATTGAGATGATCCTGCATCCTGATAACTTCCAGATCATCCGGCATCATACCGTCAAACGAAGGATCGAGTTTCATCCGGAGTGACCCGAAAGCCATCACCACAGTGAATACCAGCACGATCAGCACAGGATACTTCTCCTGAACCGCTGCTAATTTCCTTAAGGTGTCTTCGATGAGTGGCATGGGTCTGTGGTGTTTATGATATATTCTGTATACTTATGCAGTTCCGTCCTCGTCTGATACTGACCACCCGTTGGCCAGATCACGGCACCCGCGTGAAGGGAACAAAACGCATTCCCTTTTTCCAGTGTTGACCCTCTGCGTAGATTATCAGTACACTGGGGAATTCATCCCCTTCCCTGACAGGCTCAACTACAACAAGCCCTTCTCTCCGGTCTCCTTCCGGAATATGCTGATTTATGAAGATACGTTCTGCCGCATGAGGGGTTAACGTTCGAGTATCCTGCCAGCACACACTACCATCACGGTCGTAGACGATTATCCTGTAATCAGCCCGCTGGTCCTGGAGATTCAGTACCTCAACATAACTGGCCCAATTCGAGGCGTCCCAGTATGAAGCGTATTTTACCATCTTTTTCACCTCCTTTTTTCCAGTTAATATATTGTACGCAGGTTTTATTGAGACTGATGCCATTTTACGTCTTTTTAAATCTATCTATTAACAGTGCCAATGCCAGAATGCCTAAAATTGCCCCACCAAGATACTTGGCTGTAAGATCTTGCGTAGGCATGATTGTGAAAACCCATATTGCTACAGCTAACAATGCTGCCCCGCCAATAACTTCTCCAGTGTCCATATTTTCACCCCCCTCCCCCTTCCATTTTTACCATAGTTACCTGCTCATCCCCTATCTTTTTGATACTCTTCCAAAGCCTGATACGGTTTGGTTTAATGCGGCGTCTCCTGTATAATAAATATTGCCGCTCCCGAAGATGCTAACGTCAAGCTCCTGGGACGCGTCTACTTCGACATTCCCGGAACCAGAGATTGTTATATCTGTTCTTTCGGTCGAGAGATCGAATGCATTTATATCACCGGACCCACTGATTACAGAATTATGAACTTTGGCTGTCCCTTTCAGATTTGATTTTCCTGAGCCTGATATGGCGGTATTGAGTTCTTCGACGTTCAGGGTTAAATCCGAAGAACCAGAACCACTTATGCTTACTTTAAGTGTGTCTGAATTTATCTCGGATTGACCAATTATATTGCCATATCCACTGCTGGATAAATCTCTTACTTCTTTCATTGAAACGTATACGTTGATAGGTTTGATATTTCCAAAGCAGCGGTCTGAAGAGATGGTTAGCCTCCCGTTTTCAACCTTTGCTGCCAACGCCTCAAGTACGTTATCTTCTGCTTCGATCCTTAGTGATTGCGGTGCACCTTGGGTGACGTATAAATTGCCATAAACTTCAAAACCCACACTGTGAAATTCATCGACTGTAAATTCTTCTGAAACAACATTTCCAGAACCTGTTATACAATCCGAGTAGGGTCCAATACAGCCGCACGTGAAGAGTGTTGCAAACAGCAGCAAAATCCAAAATTTCGATTTAATGTCAACAATGGCACTACAATCCGGCTTGCATTTTTGTTTTTTCATTTTTTCGCCATCCTATACGTTTTCTTCTACGTACGCTTCTAATAAAATTAAAAGTCAATAGCGATACCGTAAGCCTACCATGAGGATCATATATCGCCTCATGCGTTGTGGTCAGTGTCGCTATGATACTTAAAACTAACTGAGCACTATGCGCGCCCAACCGCCGACTACAAAGATCATTGATATATCCAGCGATGTTAAGACATGCCTCTGACTGAATCGGGCTACGAGGCACACAACCATCCCCGAATGAATTCGGGGGCATCCGCGGGTTTAAGGTTGGGCGCTGGTGTGAGCGCGGACAGATGTGGGGTGGGCGCGGCGTGTATATGATGAGAGCAGCGCGAATTTGCTTAATCGTTTTTGCGTGTTTGTGAAGTGTTGAAGGTATTTGGGTGAGCGACAGTGTTCCGCAAGCACACTCATATACACTGTTGCGAAGGCAAAGTCTGGTCATTTCTCAAAGTATTCGCGATTTGCCCACAAGCCAATAATTCCTGAAAGCGAAGGTATCATCCATAGGAAGATAGCCACAATCACTGTTTCGGGATTGGTTGTCCATCTCTGGAACGCAAAAACGAGCGGAAAGTAGACACCGATGGAAAACTCCATCAATCCCGCGGCAAAACCAAATATCCTTTTTCGTAAGAGTCCAATGAGAGCCACAATACCTATGGGCAGTGGCCACAGCATATCTGCCACTGCCACGCCCCAGCTCTCTTGAGCCCAGGCACGTTCAGCAGCATCACCAGTGAAACGTTCGTTCTGGACGCCACTATCTACAGCACCATCCCAATCGAGGAGCGAATAGGCTTGCATGCCCCAACCCAAGAACAGAGCCAGGAGAGCTACGATAGCAATCCAAACGCCCAATGGAAAATGACCGATGCTTTTGTTTAGAATGTTCATTTATATCCTCCAATAAATTATCAAAATAATGTATAACGGCCCATGGGTTCATGATGTTGCTCGTCCTTAAAAGCTGGCATGAGTCTTGTGCATTGCAAGGCGAAGGACAAAGAGCAATTTGGGCGTCAGCCGGGAAGCCCGTGCCAGGCGCAGCGTCTCTTTGTCATAACGTCACACCAGCCAGCCGCAACACGGCATAGGCGACAACAGCCAGCCCCCAATACACTTGGAAACCCCAATATATAGTGTAGTAGACAAGCGGTCCACACGCTGGATAGACATACTCACGCTCAGAGAACCACAGGATGATGTTGATATACACCGAAATGGTTCCTGATGCCGCCCACAACCCGTAGCCCCATGCCTGACCCAATATTACGCCGATACTTCCGGCTACCAACAGCGGCAACCAGATCACCAGATCAGCCCATGCGGCACCATAAGAGATGCGGAAGTGTGTCTTATCCCGCCAATCATCTCCTTTGCCGATAAGGATATCCTTAGTTTTCTGGCTGTGGGGTCGCAGCACCATCAGGAGCTGGACGTATAGCATCGGCAGAAAGATTAACACCAACCCGAAGAGGACGAGTATCCATGTGATGAACGTTGGTTCAAGCATTTAATTCCTCTTATTTACCCATCTGTTCTAAGCTTTTTACAGTTATGGGCACATTGACGTGATACTGCCCCTATCTGTCTTGACTTACGCCCAAGCTCGTAGGAGTGGCTTTGCGGAGCGCTCCGGCTGCTTCCGGATCGTGGGCGGGCAGGATGACCAGATCCGGCATTCGCTCCTTCAAGGCGAGCACCTTTGCATACGAGGCTCGTAACTTCTTCCTGTCACCTGTACCCGGGAGCTGGCAACGCTCAAGCAACTCCAATCCGTAACACAGATCACCGACCAGGAGCAGGGGCGGAGCACCGTCACGTCTCACCAGCATGGACAGCGAGCCTGGGCAATGCCCCGGAGTTGGTAGCAGGATCATCGAACCGTCGCCCATCAAGTCGAAGGCGTGCGTGAACGGTGCAATCGACGGGTCGTCTGTCGGCTGGAAGGAGATCCGCTGCCACTTTGCGTCCGGAAAGTCGATGTCTCTGCGAAAGATAAAATGCCGTTCGGAGTGCGGCTGCAACATGTGATCCCATGCCTCACTGCTCACCACGAGGTCCGCGTGCAGGATTTCACGGATGCCGCCGATATGGTCACCATGCAGGTGGGAGATGACAGCTTTTTTTACGTCAGCCACCGAGTAACCCGACAATTCGAGCTGCCTGGTCAGCGTATCGTCCGGACCAATGTGGAATCTGAAGACGTGGCGGAAGATAAACCCGGTAAGCCCGGCAGGCCAATAATCCGGGTCTGTCATGACAGCCCTGTCCTGACCGGTATCGAAGAGGACCAGTCCATCCGAGTGCTCGATGATATAGACGTTGATCGGGATAGAGACTCGCTGTCGCCCGAAGAAGATCCACCAGAGGGCGGGCTTGCGAGTCCCATAGATGTGTTCCCGATGTGCTTCGCCTGTCCCCGTGCTGATGACAGAGACGGACTTGACGGAGCCTCCACTTTCGTGAAATGGCTTCCCTGACTTTGTGAGGGTTGTATGTTCAGACATCTTCTAATCCTCCTTTGTTTGTTTTTTGCATTCCGTCTAAGTTTTGCGGATAACATAAGTTGCCGAAAACAATCTGGAGAACTCTTTGATTCCCCTTTTATCTGCTGTCAGACGATAGTTCAAACGAAGGGGATTATTTTATAATTTTTCATAGATAATGACAAGTACTGCACCTGCTATTGAATAAGTGATTAATCCATTTATCAGCTCTGCACTCCACAGGTAAGCTGGAGCAAAATCCATCACCATGATCGGCCACGTTAATCCTGCTAACAGCCATACCATGATGCCATAGTTTAGCCCCTTTCTTGCCCCTTCTCCGGGAATCGCTGAGTTTATTACCGAATAAACCAGTCCCATGAATATGCCACTCAGTACTACACCGACCGTCATTATTGACATTGCCGTGGGTGCTACCATTTCAGGAAATTTTTCAGTATACCACTCTGTTACTCCAGGAATC
>JAUVWP010000137.1 GCA_030604085.1 Methanosarcinales archaeon
CCCCCCACCCCCCCCCCCCCCCCCCCCCCCCCCCCCCCCCCCCCCCCCCGCCGCGGCCCCCCCGCCTCAATGCCTTCGGTGCTACTCGCGCGTCCAGTCTATCGGACTGCCCGGGCGACGAAAGATGTCCCACCAATACCTATATCCCATCCGCGCCAACAGACCCCCATGAAGATATCGGACCTCCCGCTCCCGGCAGATATCATCGAGTATTATGCCAGAGCAGAGGCAGGCATCACCGAACTGTACCCGCCGCAGGCAGAGGCGGTTGAGAAGGGGCTACTCGACAACAACATCCTCGCAGCCATACCGACCGCGTCAGGAAAGACCCTGCTTTCCGAGCTTGCTATGCTCTCCGCGATCAGATCCGGCGGAAAGGCACTCTACATCGTGCCGCTGCGTGCGCTTGCATCCGAGAAGTACGACCATTTCTCAAAGTTTCGGGAGATCGGGGTCAAGGTTGGCATCTCCTCAGGCGACTTCGATTCGAGGGATGAGTACCTCGGCGATAACGACATAATCGTTGCGACGTCAGAGAAGGCAGACTCGCTCCTCAGAAACGAGACGCACTGGATCCATGACCTGACCACGCTGGTCATCGATGAAATCCATCTCCTCGATTCGCCGGATCGGGGTCCGACGCTCGAGGTCACGATTGCGAAACTGCGCAGGATCATCCCGCACCTGCACATCATCGCGCTCTCGGCAACGGTCGGCAACGCAAACGAGATTGCTGACTGGCTCGATGCCGGATGCGTGCGCTCAGAGTGGCGACCTGTCGACCTGCATGAAGGCGTGCTCCTCGGTGAGACGATCCATTTTCTTGGGAGGAAGGAGGCAGACCTCCAGGTAGGCAGGGCAGGTCCGGTGATCGCGCTCGTCAACGATACCCTGCATGATGGCGGGCAGTGCCTGATATTCGACAGCAGCCGCAGAAACGCTGTGAGCACGGCACTGAGCGTGAGCAAGGCATTGAGACCTCCCAATAATCCGAACGACTCCGATCCGACTGACCTGATCGATCTTGCGAATACAATCAGGGAAAGCGAAACCGATGCCGCACAGAAACTTGCAGACTGTATCGAACATGGAGTTGCGTTTCACCATGCAGGGCTCATTTCAGAGCACAGGAGGATCGTTGAGGACGGATTTCGCAGCAATCGGATCAAGGTGATCGCATGTACGCCAACGCTTGCATTCGGGCTGAATCTCCCGGCAAGACGGGTGATCATCAAGAGTTACCACAGATACGACCCGAATTACGGGATGCAGCCCATACCGATCCTCGAGTACAAGCAGATGGCAGGAAGAGCAGGACGCCCGCACCTCGACCCATCCGGCGAATGCGTACTGATCGCAAAAAAATATTCGGAAATGGAGTGGCTGCGTGAAAATTATATCGAATCTGATCCGGAGCCGATCCACTCGAAACTCGGCACAGAGAGTGCGCTCCGCAGCCACATCCTCTCCGCCATCGCAGGAATGTTTGCAACGACGCAGCAGGAGCTTATGGATTTTCTGGAGCTAACATTCTTTGCAGCGCAGCAGGAGACGGAGACCTCGTATCTGCGTGATATCGTCGAGAACGTTCTCGACTTTCTCTCCGAAAACGAGATGATAACGGCAGCAGGGGAGTCGCTTGACCCGACCCCGCTCGGGCGACTGGTATCGAGGCTCTATCTCGACCCGCGCGGGGCATCGATCATCATCGACGGGCTTAGATCGCGCGATGATGCAAGCGATCTTACGCTACTCCACCTGATCTGCAGGACGCCTGATATCCGCAAACTCTATCTTCGCAAGAACGATTACAAGTGGGTTCCCAATCTCGCTTCTGAAATGCAGGAAGAGTTCACATACGCGCCGGATGTGTTCGATATAGGGTATGAGTGGTTCCTTTCCGAAGTGAAGACCGCAGCCATGCTTCTTGACTGGACGTCTGAAGTGCAGGATAAGGCGACCGAGGCAAAATTCGGGATCGGCGGCGGAGATATCCGCGGCATCGCAGACACTGCGCAGTGGATCATGTACGCGACCGCACGGCTGTCGGGACACGTCGGGACGCCGCACACGAAGAGGGCAGGCGATCTTACAGAGTGCCTGAAGTACGGGGTGAAACCGGAACTCCTTTCACTCGTCGCGATCCGCGGCGTTGGCAGGGTGCGTGCCAGACGGTTGCATGATGCTGGCTACGCCACGCCAGAATCGCTTCTTGCGGCTGGTGAACAGAGGATCGGGAAGATTGTCGGGCCGAAGGTGGCACAGAATGCGATCAGGGAGATTGAGATGGGTAGAGTGGGTGTTTAATCGGAAGAGTCTTCATCTTATACTCGCGCATATCTCTTTTTATCGCGCCCCATACCACCGCCCCGACGCGATCCGGTGGGGCTGCTGCTACTTGCGTATCGCTTGATGACACCTCCAACAACGACACGGACACCCGTACCTGCAACAGTCTGTGCTGCCTGTATTCCTGCGCCGCCTGACGCGCATACGCTCGGGTTCGGCATCGCCTCATACTCCATCGTCTCTGAGTCCACGATCATGAAATACCGGCATCTGCCGAACCTCGGATCCATGGGCGAATCCATGGAGGGTCCGGTTGATGTTACGCATATCTTCATGTTTATCACTCTCCTTTTACAATGTGTTCTATACTGTCAACGATCGCCTCGAAGGCGCTGGCAGCTTCTGACTCATGCTCCAGCACGAATGGGATGCCGCTGTCGCCGGACTCGACGATATTAACCTCGATTGGAATCCTGCCAAGGAACGGTACGCCCATGTCCGCGGCAGCATGTTCCCCACCGCCGATCTTGAATAGATCTATCACTTCACCGCATTTCGGGCATTTGAATCCGCTCATGTTCTCTATGATCCCGATTACAGGCATACCAAGCTTTTTTGTGAAGGTCACAGCCTTTCTCGAATCCAGCAGGGCAACGTCCTGTGGTGTGGTGACAACGATTGCCCCGTCAATGTGCGGAATCAACTGAGCAACACTGAGGGGTTCATCACCTGTTCCGGGAGGGAGGTCAATTATGAGGCAGTCCAGATCACCCCAGAAGACGTCTGAAAGAAACTGTCTGATCGCACCCATCTTGCGCGGTCCCCGCCATGCTACTGGAGTGTCCTTGCTTGCAAGCAGAAATGCAAGGGACGTGACCTTCACCCGCGGAGGTATGAAGACCGGGGATATACTCCCCTCTGATACCTCCGGATGCTCATCCTCGATCCCAAGCATCTTTGGGACATCCGGACCATGAATGTCGGCATCCATGATTCCGACCTCGTATCCTCTTGCAGCGAGTGCGAGTGCAAGGTTGACAGCTACGGTGGTCTTTCCAACGCCACCCTTTCCACTCATAACCATTATTTTATGCTTCACTCTTCCCATACGCTCTTTTAAGCGTTTTTCCTGAGCCATACGCTCTTCGGTTTTTTTCATGATTTCACCATCTTGCTGTATACTATGTCTGCCACTTCCGGCTCTGGCATAGCCGCGATCGTCCTCTGCCCTGTGCATGTTCACGCTTCCGCAGTTCGGGCACCTATAATACCCATTATAAATAACAAAGCGAAGAGGAACATTGCCTCTTGAGGAAAAAGTGCAAGCATAACAGACGCTTCAACCCCTGACGTAGCAATCATTCCTCCTCCAATCGCGCCAAAAAGTATTGTCGTTTTCCCCCTC
>JAUVWP010000174.1 GCA_030604085.1 Methanosarcinales archaeon
AGGATTGCGTGGTAATCGTTGCCGATCTCTGCGATCGGGCAGCGGATGCGATAGAGGCGGTTTCCGCAAGAGCGGAGCAGGCGCTTGCAGGGATTCCTGAGGAGACTCGAAAGATGCTTCCTGATGGCAGCAGCGCGTATCTGCGACCGCTTCCGGGTGCTGCACGGATGTATCCAGAGACCGATGTTCCGCCGGTTCCGATATCCGGAAGAATCGAGGGGATTTTGATCCCTGAGTTACTGTCCGATAAAAAGGATCGTTACGTCAAGGAATATGGTCTTTCAGAGGATCTGGCACGGAAGATGGCATATTCCATATATCTGGATGTCTTTGAGGGGGTCATGGGATCAGTGAGCGTGGATGCTGCTCTTGTGGTGCGGACACTGACCGCAACCCTGACTGAACTCCGAAAAGATGGTGTCCGGATAGGGGAATTTTCGGATAGACACTTTTTAGAGCTGTTCGGTCTGGTAGCGGATAATACGATTGCAAAAGAGGGAATTATCGAGATATTGCGCGTGCTTGCAAAGCAGCCAGACCGCTCGGTTGCGGACGTGGCAGAGAGCATCGGTATCGTCGGCATGGATGATGCGGAGATCGAGGATACGATCGCAAGGATTGTTGTGGAGCGGAGTGATTTCGTTCGTGAACGTGGGATGGATGCGGTTGGTCCGCTGATGGGTGTTGCGATGCAGAACCTGCGTGGCAAGGTGGACGGTAAATTAATCAGCAGGATACTTACGGAAAAGATCAGGGAGGAGTTAGCATAATCAGCGTTAATCGATACAAATGTGGATACTGCGGGGCATGTGTCTCGGTCTGCCCGGTCGGGGCGATCGAACTCATAGAGACGTGGATCGAGATTGCAGACAACTGCAATGAATGTGGGGCATGTGCAAGAATATGCCCGATCGGGGCTATTGAGGTGCTGAAATGAGGGAGAGATACAATATCATCATTGTCGGCGCAGGACCTGCCGGTTCGATCACTGCAAAGACCGCTGCTATGCGCGGATGCGATGTGCTGATGATCGAGAAGCGGCAGGAGATCGGGGATCCGGTCAGGTGCGCAGAAGACGTTGCGAAACCCAGGATCAAAAGGCATATAGAACCGGATGAGCGGTGGATTGCGGCTGAAGTCAAGGGTTCACGGATATTTGCGCCGGATGGCACCGGTGTCGAACTATCAGAGGACGTTTCAGGAAGCGAGGTCGGATACGTGCTCGAACGCAAACTCTTCGACCGTGCGCTTGCTGATGCAGCGGCGCTTGCCGGAGCAGAGGTGCAGGTCAAGACACGGGCAACAGGTCTGATCATAGAAGACGGGTATGTGAAGGGCATCACCGCGATGCACCTCGGCTGCGAAGAAGTGGAGATCCGTGCGGATATCGTTATTGGTGCTGACGGCATCGAATCCAAGATCGGGCGGTGGGCAGGCATCGATACCA
>JAUVWP010000072.1 GCA_030604085.1 Methanosarcinales archaeon
GTGGTGCGACTGCGACACCATTGGCAACGATCGAACTGATGTGCCTGCTCTCTGGCACACATGCTGAACTGCGCAAAATAAATGGAGATCCTGTGTTGAGACTCATAAACTGCCCCTACTCTGATGTGCTTGCAGGTCTGTGCTCGCCTAATACCATCTGCGAATGCCATCTTGCAGGCACGGTACATGCAATCGATCGCAAATCTGCGATCAACCGGCGAAAGAAGATGTGTGTAGGCGATCCGTATTGCGAGTTTGTGATTGAGTGAACCTTCGATTCCGCACCCGGGTTTGCATAGAATCTTAAAGTATGACTGGTGGGTGGTGGTCTTAACTGCCGGAAGAAGTAGTTCAAATATCGAATACGCTGGAAACCGCGATAGAAACGAACATGCTCGAGTAAGTTGTGGCAATTTACCGGATGCGGATCGATGTGACATAGATGTGATCGATGCCACGAGAGGCACGATTGAGAGGGATCACACAATCGAGAAACTATATGTCTTCCTGCCTTTCCCTGCCAGCCTGAAGAGCCCCTTATCTGTCACCCCCGATATGATCGCATCCTCCTTGATATGGTGGTCACTGAACGACAGAATCCCGTCCGGCGTAATTACTCGATGCAACTCCGCAAGCACGCTATCGGGATCGCTCAACTTGTGAAACACATCGTAGAACAGAGCCACATCCACGCTATCATCAGATAGTCCGGTCGCACAATCGGACTGAATCGTCTCGACATTCAGAAGATGGTTCCGCGATGCGATCCTCCGGACGCTCTCGATTGCGAGTGGATGTATGTCGAGCGCGTAGATCTTTCCTGATTCCTCCACAAGCTCTGCAGCAGCGGTTATGTAGCTCCCTGATCCGCAGCCGTAATCGAGCACACAGAATCCTGGTCTTATCCCGACTTCTTTCAGGATGCTCATGCGGGGCGCGAAGAAGTCCCGTATTTTGAATGTGAGAGCCATGAGTTTGAAATGAAGTCCTGGTTCTGGTTTATCCATGGTTGTTTCCTCCTGTAACTCCTTTTGTGAATAGAAATATCTGCCCCCGTCTCTCTGAATAGACAAATCCCCTGCTTCTACCGCCTCAATCTATTCTCCGACCCCCACGGAGATCATGGCTTCTTTGATTGCGCAAGCCCACGCCATCTGAGTTTTCTTTAGAGAGAACCCGCCTCCTGAGAGAACTGCGAACGATATGTCACCACATATCCCATTTTCAACCTCGTAAGAAACGCGGATGAAATTCCATGATGCTGCACGCCTCAGATCCACTTTCTTGATGGAACGCACCGGTATCATCAAGCAATCCTCTTCGTCCCTCATCCGCTTTCTTATGTTCAACAACAATAATCTATCACTCATTCCTATCAATAGAACTATCGCGAAAGGCAGTAAAATCAATTTCGAAATGGTTACACCGATTAAAATGGATAAAACCTCAAACAGGGCGAGTAGCCCCACGAGTGCAAGAATCCGGATGATATAATATTTCGGCGTTCTGATGACCGGTATTAGAATGAGGTTGTCATCTGTGAGAGTTGCGCCCCCAAAAAGTCTGAAGAAAGGAAATTGCACCGGTTGTCCCTCGTGGATGCGACAGATGCTTGTTTTCTTGATGATGTCATTCATTCTCTGTCACTTCCTCTTGTTTTTGTTGTGGTCGAATCGATCCCACACAAGCAGTAAAAGTCACCGGATTTAACCGCAGAGAATACAGAGTTTTTAAATCGATCCTCCGTGCCCTCTGTGGTTGTATTTCCTACTGAATGTCATTTATGTCAGTCGCGGTGTTGTGCATCCAACTGACCACTACAGGTTATATCTTCTTTCCTTCTATGTCCACGATGTATACCTCAAGCAGGTCATCGAGCACTGCTGCATTGATCCCGATATTGTCTGCCGCCTCTGCAAGTTCCCAGTAATTGGCACCTTTCCTCTCGCAGAACCTGACTGTATAGACGTTTGAGAATGTGAGAGGCATCGCAAGCGTGTTCTGGATCCAGTTCACAAGGATTCTGGACTGGGTGCCTTTACTCACCTCAGAAAACGAGACGTGCGAGTCGAAATCATTGACGATCTCGTGACCGTACTTCCTGAGGAACTTCTGTATCTTGCCGTCGTAATTCTCCTGAATTGCTTGGGCTACCTTGCAGATTGCCGAAAGCGATCTGTTAATCTCATCCTCACTTACGCCATTTGATTTAAGGATGTCTGTTATGGTTCTCACACGCGAATTATCCGGATTTACCATACCATTATCCATTATCGGGATAGAAGCCAGATCCTCGACAGCCAGCAGGTTTAAGTCTGCAATATTGTTTGCCAGTCTGCGCGCGTCCCTGTACGAATGTTTCGTAAGCTCTGCGAATATGCAGTAGACCAGTTCGGTCCATCTGGAGCTCTCGTCTTCCCACCGATAATCCGCCGGGAGAAGATGGCGGTACTCTGCATAGATCTCCCTGATCCGCGCCTCCAGTGCAGCAACCCTGTCAGGTCTTGTCTCTTTTTTTGATACTTTCTTCATTCGTGCCATCCTTAACGCCTCCTTATATGTGTGCGGATACAAACCACTGCTTGTCTATAAGTATCATTTGGGTTTATTAAATCTTTTGGGCTCGCCTCATTGGCGATGGTGTATCCAAGTCCAGTATATCTCAATCATTGCCACGGAGTGGGTATGTGACACACTATTCCGGTGTGATCGCCCACTTTTCCGGTCTCGGTGTGCATTCACTTGATTTAAGTGCCAACAGAATATATATCAATGTACATTCATAGGTGTGGAGAGAGAATGAACCACTCAAACACCATGCCAAACGATACCAACCTCGGGTGATCCAACATGAACTTAAAACATTTCATAGCAACGTACATAATCGTGTTCGCCTTCTGGCTACTGCTCTCAGCGCACTTCGACGCGTTCCATGTGGGCTCAGGAATCGTGTGTTCAGTAATCGTGGCTTATGCATCCCACGATCTTCTGTTCACAGGCACAGGAAACCACACCCTGACAAAGATCGTGCGGTTCATCGCTTATCTCCCGTGGCTCATCTACCAGATCGTGCTTGCAAACATCGATGTCGCAAAACGGGCTCTTTCGCCCAGGATGCCTATCGACCCACAGGTGGTCACGTTCAAGACTATGCTCAAGAGTGATGTGGCGCGCACCGCGCTTGCAAACTCGATAACGCTCACGCCTGGCACGGTCACAATCGACATCGTGGACGATGTCTTCTACGTCCACGCGATAGCAAAGGAGCCTGCTGACGATCTCCTGGGGGGCGCGATGGAACGGAGGATTGCTCACATTTTCATGGAGGACTGATATATGGCGAGCGCAGAACTCTTCGGAACGATAGGGATGGTGGATGTCTTCCTGGCGATGGCACTCCTGATAGTCATAGCAAGCTTCGTGTCGCTCTACCGCGGAATCGAGGGACCCGGAATCTTCAATCGGATCATCGCAGTAAACGTGATCGGGACAAAGACGATCGTGCTTCTGGTTTTAATCGGTTTCATCTACGAACGACCGGATTTCTTTGATATCGCGCTTTTGTATGCGATTCTTAACTTTATTATGACGATAGCAGCGACGAGGTACTAAAAAAAGAGGAGGAGAAACAATGTCTGACACGATAATAAACCTGACAAATGTGATTACGGTACTGCTCCTGCTCGTGGGCGCGTTCTTCATGCTCGCAGGAACGATCGGGTTCGTGCGGTTCCCTGATTTCTACTCAAGGATGCATGCCACAGGCAAGTGCGACACGCTCGGCGAAGGACTGATGCTGGTCGGACTGATCGTCTACGGGGGCGCGACGTTCGTCAGCGTGAAGATACTGTTTTTGATCATGTTTATTCTCCTTGCGAACCCGACCTCGACCCACGCGATCGCGAAAGCCGCGTACGACGTCGGGCTCGAACCATGGCGGAAACTGGACGACCGGGTGGAGTGGCTGGATACCGGCAACACCGATGACGGCAGAGACGATCAAGACGGAGGTGAAGAACGATGATCTGGATACTCGATATAACGATGTTATTCTTCCTCGTGGTCTGTGCAATCGCCGCAATCTCGATAAAAGACCTTCTCTCATCGATTATCATCCTCTCAGCCTACAGCCTGATAATGGCGATCGTCTGGGTCGAGATGCACTCGGTCGACGTCGGATTCACAGAAGCTGCTGTTGGCGCGGGGATCACCACTGTTCTTTTCATCGCAACGCTTGCAAGAACCGAAGGGAGGAGTGAGGATTGAAGACGCTTGCACTCTTCGTGGTCGTGATCACAGGCGCGATGCTGATCTACGCGGGGCAGGACCTGCCTGCGTTCGGCGACATAAACTCGCCATCGTACCAGGCTCCGATGACGCAGTATTTCATCGAGAACTCTCTTGAAGAGTCTGGCGTAACAAACATCGTTACCGCTCTCCTTGCCAGTTACAGGGGCTACGATACGCTCGGGGAGACCGCAGTGATATTCACCGCGGGAATGGCAGTCATGCTGCTCTTACGGAGGCGTGAAACATGAGCAGAATCCAGGAGAGCGTGATCATCAGGACGGTCGTGCGGATCATGGTCCCGTTCATCCAGCTCTTCGCGCTCTACGTGATCATGCACGGCGCAAGCGGACCGGGCGGCGGCTTTCAGGGCGGCGTGATCTTCGGAGCAGCGATCATCCTCTATGCGATGATCTTCGGGATTGCTGAAGGGAAGAAGAAGATGTCTGATGCTCTCGACAAGATTCTTGCAAGCACGGGGCTTGCCATCTATGCAGCGACGGGACTTGCCTGCATCATCTTTGGCGGGATGTTTCTCCAGTACAGCGCAGTCCCGCTCCTGCCGGATCCTGCCGTGGTCTCCAAGTACCTGATCGATCTGGTTGAGATTGGGATCGGGATCACCGTGCTTGCTGTTATGATCTCGCTCTTCTTTGACATCTCGCCGCCCGAATCAGAGCCAGAGGGGGTAGAAGAATGAGCGGAATCCTCGATATCGTCTATGCCGAGTACAACTACTGGATCTATGTGACGCTGATGATGATCGGGTTCTATGCGATGATCGCAAAGAAGAACCTGATCAAGAAGGTCATCGGCGCAAACATCTTCCAGACCGCAATCTTCCTCTTCTATATATCACTTTCAGACGTCACAGGCGGCACCGCTCCGATTCTCATGGGCGGGCACGGCGGAGAGCACGCAGCTGACGTGATCTACACGAATCCGGTTCCGCATGTGCTGATACTGACCGCGATTGTGGTTGCAGTCAGCACCACCGCGGTTGCACTGGCACTCATCATCAGAATCTATAATGAGTACGGATCGATCGAGGAGGACGTGATCCTTGCGGCAAGAAGGAAACTCCAGCCCGAGTTTTCGGAACATGCACGGCAGAAAGGAGTCGCGGAGGTGGGTCGCCAATGATGGCTACATCGAGATCACGAATGGCGCGTTTGAACGAATTTCACGAATGCCATGGTGTAAATTCGTGCCATTCGTCTATTCATGAAATTCGTGTTAAAAACGTGCCAGAACACACCATAGAAATCCCCTCGGGATCACGAATAGCACGTTTGAACGAATCACCCGAATTTAACGATGGGCCGGAGGCCACGCCATGACCGGATTCGACCTCATCGCACCCCACCTGCCCGTGCTCATAGTCGTAATCCCGCTGATCGCTGGCTTCCTGACGCCGATCGTCGGATGGATCGACCGCAGACTCCCGTGGTACTGGGTGGTGCTTGCGATGTTTGTGGTTCTCTTAATCACAGGAAACAACCTCGTAACCGTGATCAACTCAGGAACGATCCAGTATAAACTCGGTGGCTGGGATCCGCCGTTTGGAATCGAATACGTGATCGACCTCTTAAACGGGTTTGTCTGCCTGATAATCGCGTTCATCGCGTTCATGGTCTCGATATACTCGAAAGAAAGTGTTAAAAAGGAAGTTCCCGGAAAGACGACCCCGTTCTATTCTGTATTCCTGCTCCTGATAACAGGACTCATGGGAATGACGATCACAGGTGATATCTTCAACTTCTACGTATTCCTTGAGATCTCGTCGCTTACTGCTTACGCGCTCATTGCGATGGGCGACCGCGGGGATGGCGTTGTCGCAAGCTTCAACTACTTGATCATGGGAACCGTTGCGGCATCGTTCATCCTTCTAGGGATCGGCTACCTCTACGCGGTCACAGACACGCTGAACATGGCGGACATGCAAAACATCCTCCCTGGTGTCTATGAGAGCAAGGTCGTTCTTGCTGCACTCGCATTTTTCATGGTGGGCTTTAGCATCAAAGTCGGTCTCTTCCCGCTCCATTCGTGGCTGCCCGATGCGTACACGCACGCACCATCGACAGCAAGCGCGCTTATCGCAGGACTGATGACAAAGGTCGGCGCGTATGCAGTGATCCGGTTCATGTTCGGCGTTTTCACACCCGATTTCGTGATCAATACGACCCAGATGACACACATCCTCGCATGGGCGGCAGCGCTTGCGATCATCGTGGGTTCAGTTCTCGCGATTGCACAGAGCGACATCAAGCGGATGCTTGCGTACTCAAGCATCAGCCAGATCGGATACATCCTCCTTGGAGTCGGTCTTGCAAACATGATCGGGATGGAGGGCGGACTCTTGCACCTCCTGAACCATGCGCTGATGAAGTGCGCACTCTTCCTTGTAGCGGGCGCGATATTCTATAAGACCGGTATCAGAAACCTCTACCAGTTCAAGGGGCTTGGAAAGAAGATGCCAGTGACAACCACCGTCTTCCTGATAGCCGCCCTCTCGATGATCGGAGTTCCAGGAACTGTCGGGTTTACGAGCAAGTGGTACCTTGCACTCGGATCGGTGGACGCAGGTCAGTGGATATTTGTTTTCGTCATCCTGCTCTCAAGCCTGCTAAACATCGTCTACTTCTGGCGGATCTTCGACAACATCTGGTTCGGGCACCCGCACGAGATCGAGAACATCAAGAGAGACGAGGCGCCGCTAACGATGCTCATCCCGATGGTGATACTGGCTTTTCTCTGCGTATTCTTCGGATTCTTCGCGTACTACCCGGTGCACTACGTGATTGAACCGCTATCAGAAGCACTGCTTGGATTGGGCGGGGTGCCCTGAGGTGATCATGATGGTTACAGAGATTAATTCAATAACCCCGCTCCTTGCTGTGCTCGTATCGATGATCGCATCTGTCCTGATCCTCGCATCCGGAAAGTACCCGAACCTGAGGGAGGGCTGGACGTTTGGTGCAGCGGCAATCAAGTTCGGGCTCGTGATCTCGATGCTTCCGCTGATACTCAATGGTAAGGTGATCACTTACACGGTTGTTGAGATGCTCCCCAATCTCCCGATCGCATTCAAGGTTGACGCATTCGGGATACTCTTTGCGATCACATCCTCATTTTTGTGGATATTCGTCACATCCTACTCAATCGGCTACATGCGATCTCTCAACGAACATGCGCAGACCAGGTACTTCTTCTGCTTTGCAATAGCACTCTCATCAGCCGTTGGAATCGCGTTCTCAGCGAATCTCGTCACGCTATTCTTATTCTATGAACTCCTGACGATCTCGACGTACCCGCTTGTTGCGCACAACGAGACGCCTGAGGCGATAAGCTCGGGCAGGAAGTACCTGACGTATCTCATGATCGCGGGTGTATCGCTCCTCTTCGCGATAGTGGTGGTCTACCACTACACCGGCACAACAGAGTTTTCATTCAGCGGCATCGCGGGAATGGCCACGATACCGCAGACGACACTCATCATCCTCTTTGTGACGTTCATGATCGGATGCGCCAAAGCCGCGTTCATGCCGCTCCATGCGTGGCTGCCAGCGGCAATGGTCGCGCCGACTCCGGTGAGCGCACTCCTCCATGCGGTGGCTGTGGTGAAAGCCGGTGTCTTCACAGCACTCAGGATTATCCTCTATGTCTTCGGGGTCGATCTGATGCAAGACAGCGGTATCTGGCTCTACATGGCGTATTTCGTATCGATAACGATTATTCTCGCCTCGGTCTATGCACTGATGCAGGACAACCTCAAGAAACGGCTTGCGTACTCGACAGTGAGCCAGTTGTCATACATCGTGCTCGGAGCGCTCCTGATCACCCCGCACGGAATCACAGGCGGGATGCTACATATCCCGTACCACGCGTTCATGAAGATCACACTCTTCATGTGCGCTGGAGCATTGATCGTGACTGCACAGAAGGAGAAGATCAGCGAGATGAACGGAATCGCCAGACAAATGCCGATCACGATGATTGCGTTCACGGTTGGAGCCCTCGGCATGATCGGGATGCCGCCTGTCGGCGGGTATGTGACCAAGTGGTTCCTGCTCCTGGGTGCTGCTGAGCTGCACAGCATGATTCTCATCGCAGTGCTGCTTGTGAGTGCGGTTCTGAATGCTGCATACTTCTTCCCGGTAATCTATGTTGCGTTTTTCAAGAAGCCGGACCATAAACTTGCGTACAAGGAGGCGCCGCTTACGATGCTTGTGCCGCTTGTCTTGACTGCAATCATCTCGATTGTGATCGGGATCTGGCCCGATGCTCCAGGGATGTTTCTTGATATCGTCGAGATAGCGGTTGCAAATGTAACCGGAGGAGGGATCTAACGATGTGGTTCTTAGAAAGATGGCTGGAAAACCCAAAAACCGTGAAAAAACTACTTTACGTGCTTTACGCAAGTCTTATCATCATTTGCCTGCTCGGATTCGCGATTCATCTTGCTCCGCCAGCGGAGCACGCAGAGCCCGTTGAACATGCTGATGAACATGCCGAAGATGCCGGGCACGGAGAACACGCTGAACACGAGGAACACGCTCCGTTCGCATTCGAGCAGATACCAATCTTTTCCGCAATATTTGGGTTCACCGTGTGCGCATTGCTCGGTCTTGGCGCAAAGGCGTACGGACATAACGTGGTCATGAAGGAGGAGGATTATTATGACAAGTGAGATCCTGACCGTGCCACCAGCCGCGATATTCATCGTCGGTGCACTCTTAATCCCGCTCTTCAAAGGAAAGCTGCGGCAGGCATACATGCTACTGGTAGCGGTTGTAGCCATCCTCGATGTGTACTTTATGCAAGGGGGCGTCTACTGGATCCACCCGTTCATGGAGTACGGACTGGTCTTCGGGAGAGTCGATCTCTTAAGCAAGTGCTTCGCGTATGTCTTCACAATCGCAGCCCTTGCCATGGTATTCTATGCGCTACGCACGAAGAAAACGGGTGAGCATGTTGCCGCATTCCTCTACATCGGAAGTGCGCTCGGCGTCGTCTTTGCAGGCGACTTGATCACAGTCTTCATCTTCTGGGAGGTTATGGCGTGGGCATCAGTCCTCCTCATCTGGTACAGGCGCACGAAGGCATCAGTCGACGCGGGATTCAGGTACATCCTGGTGCATGTCGTGGGAGGCGTCCTCTTACTCGGCGGGATCATCTTGTACATGCAGGAACCAGGAGGGCTCGTTAACGGAATTGTCCCGTTCACGACTGACGCATTCAATTATGCATCCCCGGGGGCAATCCTGATCCTGCTCGGATTCATCATCAACGCAGCTATTCCACCACTCCACGCATGGTTGCCTGACGCGTACCCTAAAACAACGATCACTGGTGCTGTCTTCATGACCGCATTCACCACAAAGACCGCTGTGTACGTGCTTGCCCGCGGGTTTGCAGGCTTCACGATAGACGGCATCGCAATCCTGATGTGGCTCGGCGCAATCATGGCGATCTACGGCGTTATCTACGCTATTCTTGAGAACGACATCAGAAGACTTCTTGCCTACCATATCGTGAGCCAGGTCGGCTACATGGTCTGCGGCATAGGGATCGCTGCAAGCGCAACAGGCGTTATCAGCCAGACCGCAATCGACGGAACCGCGGCACATGCATTCTGCCACATCCTCTACAAAGGGCTCCTCTTCATGAGCGCAGGTGCGATCATCTACATGACCGGCAAAAGCAAGCTCACAGAATTAGGCGGGCTCTACAAGGTCATGCCGCTCACGATGATCCTCTACATGATCGCAGCGTTCTCGATTTCAGGAGTGCCGCTTTTTAA
>JAUVWP010000082.1 GCA_030604085.1 Methanosarcinales archaeon
TCATTTCTAATTCAGAAAAAAAGTGATGTGGCATATATCCATCAATATCATCAGTATTAATTTTAGTATTTGGTTCTATTTCTTCACCCGTTTGAAATTTTGGGTGTTTTGTTGATATCACCACTAAAAATAAATACCCTCCTTTCTTCAATACACGATACATTTCAGAGATTGATTTTTTTATATCCGCAATTTTGCCATGTTGTATCACTTGATAACATATAATTCCATCAAAATACTCATCATTATATAGAAGTTTAGTCATATCACATAATCTAAATTCATTATCAACCAAAATTTCTTTAATAATCTTCAAAGCATCTTCAGAATTATCACAACCATATACTTCAAAATTTTCTTTCACCAAAAGTGTTGTATGCCTTCCAGTGCCACAGCCTAAATCAAGAATTTTTTTGATCCTTTTTCCCTTAAAAAACTTGATAGCTTCCAATACTTTTTTTGAAGGTTCTTTTTGTACTATTCCCTTTTCTTTATACAATGTATTCCAATCTTTCATAATATAATTAGAATAAACTTTATTTTTTATAAATCCTTCCATAGGCGACCCCATAGATTCTTTCATTTGATTGCACTCCGTGCTTTATGAAATGAAACCCCAAAGTCACTAAACCCCGGACTTAAGTCCAATGCCTGTACATAGCGTTTTCGCATTCGGCTTCTCCTGATTTTGCATGTATCTCTCATACCATCCAGCGCAAGTGCGACAACACCTGCCAGAATCTTCCAGCGATACTTTGGCAAGAAGACCACATGGTCAGTCAGAAGTGAAACCGCAGGTCGATCGTGGCGGAGTTCCTTGCACCCCATACACACAAATAGAGAACACATCCTACAAAAACCTTACGAGACTACCCTGGCAGATATCTTATAAAAATACGAACCCCCACAAAACACCGTCAGGATGAGCACCTCCATCCCGAACAGTGCTATTGCGCTCACGCCGAATCCGCATGATCCAGAATCGCGTTGGTGATCTGATCGACAAGATTGATCCCGCCGCCATACCCAATGATTGCTCTTCGCTGGTAGCCAACCCGATCATACACAGGAAACCCGATCCTTGCGAAAGCGATCTTCTCGTCGTCTCCGATATATGTCGCTTGCGAGTTTCCCATCACCAGATCGACGCCAACCGCTTTCACAGCCTCATGCAACTCGTAGAGGTCGCATCCCGAGATGATCTCGATCTCATGCCCGGTCTGGCTTGCGACCGCCTGCACATCTGCAACAAACTCCTTGCTCTCGGTTCCGGTCGCAATGATTGCTGGCTCCATCCCGAGTTCATGCAGAAATCGTGCCATTCCGGATGCGACATCAGGGTCTGCGTGGATCGCGACCTTCTTCTGTGCGATCTTGAACTGCACATCGATCATCGCATCGATGAGCCGCCCCCGCTCCTTTCGCAGTTCATCCGGAATCGGTCTTCCCATGAGGTGGCTCACGTTTTCGAGGAACGCGTCAGTGTTGGCAACACCGATCGGGCATGAACCCGAGATCATCGGCACCTTGTGTTTACTTGCAAGATACTTTACAGCAGCTCCACCGGCATGTTTGCAGAGAGCAATCGATCCAATCGAGTTTGCTGTGTCTGCGATTTCTCGTGGTGTTGTGCCGCCATCCGGAAATCTCGGTCTCGGCAGTATCAGTGGTGCGTCAAGCGTCTCTGAGATGTCTGTCAGGATGATCGCTTTTACCCGCATCGCAGCAAGCATACCTTTGAGTTCCCTGATATCTCCCGGGTTCAAGAGTCCAACAGCGATGTTGATCTTGCTGTTAGGTCCTGTCTGCTCTGCAAGATGCGTAACAAGCGCTTTCACTGCGTTGTCGTATCCTGTGACGTGGGAACCGACGTAGCTTGGCGTATGCACAGGGACCAGTATGGAAGGCAGATCGATCTTTCGGAGGATTCCATTGACGTCATCCCCGATCGTCTCTGAGAGACAGGTCGTGAGAACTGCGATCAGTTCAGGCTGTCTCCTTGCCACAAGCGCGTGTACTCCTTTGACGAGGTTATCTGCTCCGCCAAAGACCGCAGCGTCCTCGCCAAGCGAACTTAATGCGATCTCGACCGGCTCCTGGAAGTGCCGGTTGAACATTCGCATCGGATATGCCGCGCAGCCCTGTGATCCGTGCACAAGCGAGATTGCGCCGTGTACGCCAAGCACCGCCTGCATCGCACCGATCGGCTGGCATATCGTGCCTGGATTGATCGTGACCGATCTCTTTACCTCTTTTTTTGCCTTTGTCTTAGTCTCTGTTTTCGTTTCTGCTTTTGTCTGGGTCATGCTCTTCCCTCGATCAGTTTCCATGCCGGATGGTTGATTGTTGTGTGTATGTCCCGTGCGAATTTCAGAAATCCGCTGTATACAGCGTACGGTCCTCTCTCGTACGAGTGACCGTTGATGAATGGCACCCCGAGTTTGTATGCAAGGAACTTCTCCTTGAGTCCCGAGATGAAGAGATCGGGCTTGTATCCGATGAGGATCTCTCGTAGTTCAACAGAGTTCGGGTTGTCGATCACAAGGGCTCCATCGCCGATCCGTTCGATGATCTTTTCATAGTCATCGGTGTGCCCGAACGTCGTTGCGGCGCCTACTACCTCCATTCCGAGTTCCTCCATCAGCTTGATCCAGTGCCACGCACGCGGCGCACCCTGGTAGATGAAGACTCGTTTTCCACGGAGTTGTTCTTTGTAATACTCTATTTCAGGTAGTATCTTTGCAACCTCACTCTCTATGACCTCCTCCGCCTTACCTCCAAGACCAAAAAAGGCTGCTACATCACGAAGCGCCTTTGATGTCTGCTCGATTCCGAACAGGGAGACTGGCATGTACGGAACTTCGTATTTCTCCTCCATAAGCTGGCAGATATACGGGGTTGACCTCTGGCAGTGCATGACATTCAACTTCGCCCTGTGCGCCATTGCAAGATCATCGATCGATGCGTTCCCTGTGAACGTGCAGAGAATCCGGAGTCCCATCGCCTCAAAGAGCGGTTCGATGATCCAGAGGTCGCCCTGGATGTTGTAGTCTCCGATGATGTTGATATCATAGGGGGTGACCTCGTCAGGCTCCTTTGTGCCGACGATCTTCTCAAAGATTACGTCGTTTGCGATGTGGTGCCCGAGCGACTGGCTGACGCCCCTGAAACCCTCACAGCTAAACGGAATCACCGGAACTCCGATCTCCTTTGTTGCGTTCTTGCAGACTGTGTTTATGTCATCTCCTATGAGCCCGATCACGCATGTCGCATAGACAAACACGCCTTTCACCGCGGGAAACCGCTCATAAGATTCGAGGATCGCATTATAGAGCTTCTTCTCGCCGCCGAATATGACGTTTGGCTCCTGCATCGAGGTTGAGAAGCAGTACTTCCTGTGAAACTCAGTGTTGTCGGATAGGTTCTGTCTGCGATCTCCACCCCATGTGTAGAAGGCGCATCCGATTGATCCATGGATGAGGTGTATCACATCCTTGACCGGTCCTCCGACCACACCCATGCATCCTGCGTAGGTGCAGCCGCGCTCGGTCAGGTCTTTTGGCGTTGTCTGGACATTGCATCTCGGAACGATCGTCTCGCCCGACTTTTTGATATATGTGTGCTTCTCTCGTTCGGGTATTGGTATGTCGCATTCAAGTAGTGTCAGTGGCATGATTTCCTCCACATTCGTTTATTCGTGTCATTCGTGATTTTATGGTGCTTCTGCTGCCACTATCTCCAGACAAATGCCTATAACGCATCATCGCCCCGCTCTCCTGTGCGGATACGGACCGCCTCAGCAATCGGGCAGACAAAGATCCTCCCGTCGCCGACTATCCCGGTCCGGTTGGTACGCATGATCGTCTCAACCACTTCCGGGACAGATTCATCGTCCACTACAATGTTGAGCATCCTCTTCGGGATGAAACGGATCGCTGCCTTCTTGGAATCGGGTTTAACGTTTCCAAGCGGGCTTATGTAGAGTCCCTTCTGCTTACCGCGACCATACACGAGGGTGGCGGTGAGGCAGGTGTATCCAGCCTCCGCCAGAACGTCCTTGGTCGCCTGTATCTGATTCATCCGGATTATGGCGATCACTTCTTTCATCTCTATAGACCCCTCTCGCCTGTACGGATGGTGTAAGCATCATCGATTGCGTTTACAAAGATCTTACCATCGCCGAAACTTCCTGTTCGTGCGCTATCTTCAACGATCCTGACGATCTCATCGGTATCCTCATCGTTCGCCGCTATCAGAAGCATCACCTTCGCCAGTTCATCGTAGACGATCGGACCGATCCGTATGCCCTTCTGCCTGCCCCTGCCAAAGACGTCGATCCTCGTGAATGAAGAGAATCCCTCGTTATCGAGGCTGTCCACCACAGAATCCACCTTTTCAGGTCATATGATTGCTCTTATCATTTGCATTGACAACACCTCGACCTTTAGTCCACAACTCCGAATTCAGTCATCATGCCCTCGAGCTCGTCCATCGTGATCGGCTCAGGGACCACGAACATGTCGTTCTCGAGGATGTTCCTGGCAAGTGCGCGGTACTCATCTGCCTGATTGCAGGTTGGATCGTACTCGATCACGGTCTTCTTCCGGATCTCTGCCTGCTGGACGATGTTGTCTCTTGGCACGAAGTGTATGAGCTTGCTTCCGATGCGCTCTGAGAACGCCTCCATCAGTGCACGCTCGTTCTCAACCTGTCGGCTGTTGCAGATGATGCCGCCGAGCCTGATCTCACCCTCCTCCGCGAACTTGACAATACCCTTGCAGATGTTGTTTGCCGCATAGAGAGCCATCATCTCGCCTGACGCCACGATGTAGATCTCCTTTGCGTAGCCCTCACGCATCGGCATAGCAAAACCGCCGCAGACCACGTCGCCAAGGACGTCGTAGAAGACGAAGTCAAGATCTTCGTCGTAAGCCCCCAGCGCCTCAAGCAGTTTTATCGCGGTGATAACACCTCTTCCCGCGCAGCCAACGCCTGGCTCAGGTCCTCCTGCCTCGACGCATTTTATCCCGCCGAATCCGTCGTGCAGTATCGCATCGAGTTCCACGTTCTCGGCACCTACCTCACGGAGCGTGTCAAGAACGGTTGGCTGTCTCACTCCACCCATCAGCATCCGTGTTGAGTCTGCTTTCGGGTCACACCCGATCTGCATGATCTTGTTGCCCATATCGGCAAGCGTTGCAGTCAGGTTCTGTGTGGTCGTCGATTTCCCGATGCCACCTTTTCCGTACATTGCTATCTGTCTCATTATATATACCTCCCGGTGAGTGTTGTGTTCCGTCCGAATCGCCTGCGGATGCCGGTTGAACCGGCATTGTCGCAGGGATGCGAGATGGCGGTTGCTATTCCAGTATTTCGATTCATCTCTCACGTCTCCTGTAAACCGCCCCTCTAATGGGGAGGCGGTATGTTACTGTCGATGTTATAGTATATAAAGTTTATGGTAAGGCAAAATTGTGTGATGGGTGATTGAGTTCCTGGCACATAACCACCTCATTGACCGCCAGTTCTCCACCATTAGAGACTGCAACCTCGATGCTACTCACGAGCGAAGACTTGGATCGAACAAATGGTAGCCATCTTTGTGACGAAATCAATTAGTAGTAAGAAATCCAAGATTTAATAAACCAAGGTGAAGAGATGAACTTACAAGATTTATGTGAAACTCATTTGAAATTACTTGGTCTTGAAAAAAAGAGCATGATACAAGATGCGCGGTACATGCGTACTTATCGAGTTTTATGTAATACACTAAAATTTCAATATTCTCTAATTTTATTAATAATCGTTCACCAATTTTTTAATTACGGTAAAAATAATATACTTGGACTTTTTTAGGGATTGTTATATTTGTTTCCATTTTAGCAAGCAATGTACTCATAATCCAGCTCAAAAACTACCGTCAGGAACAGTGAGCTATTTCTTTATGCTCTTCTTGATCTCATACACCATGTTTCAACCTACACCTTCGATATTCCTCGTAACATCCCGTTTCTTCGTTTTTCAGCAATTCAAAATCCATGATGTCTTCGTAATCTTACAACACCCCCAGCACTGCTTCAAATGTATGGATGTCCATAATTGCTCTCTTTCTCTCGTTATCTTGATAGGTGTACTGCAAATTCTCCCTCTTTATCTCGCGCATCTTCACTCTCCTCCTCTACTGTTATAATTTTATTCGGCAACACCTCGTTTGACTATTGTGGTTTTTACCCATCATCACTACTGTACTGTACATCACAGACCTCCCGAAAAAAGAAGACGAAGAGGCTTAGATAGCCTCGCCGTCCTCTTCCCCGGTCCGGATACGTATCGTGCGCTCGACCGGTATCACGAAGATTTTACCATCTCCGATACTACCGGTTGCAGCCGTATTCTGGATTACCTCCACCACTTTGTCCACATCCCGCTCGGATACCACGACCTCGATTCTGGTCTTCGGGAGCAGATCGACGCAGTACTCGCGTCCACGCCATTGCTGGACGAGTCCTTTCTGCTGTCCGCGTCCTCTGACCTCCATCACGGTCATGCTCACGAATCCGGCATCAGTCAGAGCGGATTTCACCTCTTCGAACTTCATCGGCCGTATTATTGCCTCTATTTTCCTCATTTCAGCCATCTTGTTCACCTCATTCGGTTATGTACTCGGGGTATGCCCGTATTCCATGTTCTGTGATGTCCAGACCTTCAAGCTCCTCTCTCTCAGAGACCCGTAGCCCTATGACAATGTCGATCAGCTTGAATACGATCAAGCCTGCCACAAATGCCCAGATGATGGCTGCGAGTGCGCCCACGACCTGGACCATGAACTGGTTCACGCCGCCATACAATAAGCCTGGTGCACCGGCAGCATACACGGCACCATCAAGGATTCCGTTGCCCATGCCGACTGAGAATATCCCGACTGCGAGGAGTCCCCATGTGCCGCAGTAGCCGTGCACCGCAATCGCACCGACCGGGTCATCGACCTTGAGGACTGCCTCATTAAACATCACACCAGCGTAGACGATCGCGCCTGCAATGATGCCGATCACAATCGCTGCCCAGTTCTCAACCGAGCCGCATGGTGCAGTGATTGCAACAAGCCCTGCAAGGACGCCGTTTGCGGTAAGCGAGGGGTCGGGTTTTCCGGTCTTCATCCACGTGAGGATCATCGCGGCTACAGCGCCAGCAGCAGCTGCAAGGAACGTGTTTGCAACAGCAAGGTTCATGAAGGCGTCGCTGCCGTCAAGGGTTGAGCCGCCGTTGAAACCGAGCCACCCAAGCCAGAGTAGCAATACTCCGAGGAAGCCAAACGTGATGTTGTGACCCGGGATAACCTGGGGCTTTCCGTTCTTGAACTTGCCGAGCCGTGGTCCAAGGATGATCACACCAGCAAGCGCCGCATATCCGCCGATCGAGTGAACAACGCCGCTACCTGCGAAGTCATGGAAGCTTGCGCCGCAGATCTGCACAACCCAGCTTCCGTCTCCGGTCAGAAGTGCAAAGTCAGCGCCGGACCAGACCCAGTGTCCGTAGACCGGGTAGATGATCGCAACAAGCAGCCCTGTGAATACCAGATACGCCTTGAAGTTGGTCCGCTCTGCCATAGCACCAGATACGATGGTTGCGCCGGTCGCTGCAAAGACCATCTGGAAGAACCATGCGTTCCAGGTCGAGTTGTCAGCGCCGCTTAAGCAGAACTGGCTGAACCCGAAGATTCCTCCGACATTCTCGCCGTACATGATTGCCCAGCCAACGAGCCAGTAGATCAGAACGCCGAGGCAGATTGTCATCAGGTTCTTCATCAGGATGTTTGCCGTGTTCTTTGCCCGGGTGAATCCGGCTTCAACGAGCGAGAACCCGGCATGCATCAGGAAGACGAGCCCGCCGCAGAGCAAGAGCCAGACAAAGGTCAGGGCTGTTCCGAGGCCGTCAACCGATTCTGTCAATGATTCGATACTCTCTTCTTGTGCCGCTATCGGGGGCGTTAGCGACAGTAGTGCCAGCATCACGAGGATACTGGTCAATAAGTATATTCTATTCTTTTCCATAGATTCATCTCTCCTGTGTTCGCCGTCTCGTATTTTAGGAAGACGGCAGGTTACTGTTGATGTTATAGTATATAAAGTTTACTGTACGATAACTTATTGACTCTACTCGACAAAAATCCGACTTTATATCGATATAATAGAAATATAGTTCAGGAGATTGCCGGAGATCCGGA
>JAUVWP010000116.1 GCA_030604085.1 Methanosarcinales archaeon
CGTTGCCCTGGACTTCATGGGTGACGCGCTGTATGAACTCGACCCCAACCTCGTTGATCCGCCTCGCCTAATCGAGGAGGATCTGGATTTCTTAGACGGCATGGACTTTGGACCTGACGGGTTCATGTACGGTCCGATCTGGACCAAAGGCGAGGTAGTGCGCGTTGATGTAGATAATGGAACGATCACAACGGTTGCTGACGGCATGGGTTGTCCGGCAGCTGTGAAGTTCGACTCGATGGGGCGTCTGCACGTTACCGACTATACCAATGGTGAGATCCTTTGCGTTGATGTGGAGACTGGGAGAAAAGAGGTGATTGCCCGGTTGCCATCCGGGTTAGACAGCCTCGCGTTCGACTCGCATGATCGACTGTTCGTCTCACACGGGCAGGACGGCTCCATCTTCGAGGTCCTTGCCGATGGCACAACGCGGACCGTGAGTCCGGGCGGCATGATCGCGGCTGGCAGCGGCGTCGCGGTGCTACCCCGTTCCGACGGCGAGTCCGTGTTTGTGGCGGACCTCTTTACCCTTCGTGAGTTCGACGGGTTGACAGGAGAGGAAAGGAGCGTTGAGCGACACTACATTGGAATGCCCGGCATCACGAGTCCGGAGACAGTCTCTCCTGACGGTGATAACCTGGTGTTGTCGTCGGTCTTTTCCAATACTGTTCAGGTCTGGAGTCCTGAGACCCGTGAGGTACTGGAGGAGTATACGGACTTTGAGGTACCGATAAACGCAATCCGATTCCAGGGCGACCTGATCGTCGTCGAACTCGGATTCGAATCCGGGAATGCCCTTGTCACCCGGGCGAGCGATGAGGGGCGTGTCATTCTCGCGGATTCTGCCGATGGACTTGCTCTGCCTGTGGGACTGGCAGCGACCGACGATGACCTCTGGGTCAGCGATTGGGCTACCGGCATGGTGCAACAGATTATAGCCGATGGTGAGCCGCTCGCAGAACCGATTCCAGTAGCAGCAAACCTCTCCGCCCCGGAAGGGCTCGCGGTAGCGCCGGACGGAAGCCTGCTGGTCGTTGAGACCGGAGCCGGACGTCTCTCGTCCATCGACCTTGGGACGGGCGAGGTCAGCACCGTAGCAGTTGGGCTCGAGCTGGGTTCAGAGGGTTCAGAGGGCTATCCGCCTACGTGGATATTCAACGGCGTAGCGGTGGGACCATCGGGAGCGATATACGTAACAGGCGACATCGCGAACGTCCTCTATCGCATCGAACCCTGCACCTGATTACGTCTGTGAGTGTCCTGCCGGGGATACGCGAGAGGGATAACTTCGATCCGCTGCTCGCTCTGCTTGCAGACAGTGGCTAAAACAACATTAGCCGCTGTCTGCGCAAGCAGCGGCGCAGCCATTGACACAGATAAACACAGATTACAGGTTGTTTGTACCGTTGGATTCATTTAAAGACTTCACACGATACTAAACATGTACCAGAAACAGACGCGTGAACCAGAGCCAGCCTGAATTGCCACCCCCTCAGAAATCATTAAAAAGCCACCAAGCATACTCTTCACACATGGATAGTAGACTCCCCGACCGGATCGACTCAAAGACCAGCGACACCCTGCGCATTCTAACCGATCTCGTTGGGATGCGGACAGCGGTCCCGCCCGGTGACAATTACGAGGAGATCGTCGATTACCTGATGCCAAAATTTTCTGATCTTGGATTTGAGGTTGAGAAGGTATGCATTCCCGAAGAGATATTCAAACAGAAGATGAAAAACCCGGAACTACATGGGAAACGGGCAAATCTGCACGCGTATCTCGATGTCGGCGCTGACCGGACGCTTGTGATCTACACACATCTCGATGTGGTTCCTGTGGGCGATGGATGGACATTCCCGCCATACAAGGGCACGATTGCGGATGGCAGATTCTATGCACGGGGATCCGCGGATTCGAAGGCAGCGATTGCAGCACTCTTAACCGTGCTCTCCCTCTCAAAGGAACTCGGTATCACACCAGCATACAACCTCAATATTGCACTGACAACGGACGAGGAGATCGGTCCGTATTCAGGACTTTGTTATTTCGCGGACATTGGTCTCCTGTCCGGGGATTATTTTCTGTGTATGGACGGCGAGGGCGATAGTGTCATCATCGGCACAAACGGGATACTCACATGGCGAGTCGACGTTTTCGGAAGAACGTATCACAGCGGCAGTAGTTTCTTAGGCGTAAACGCACTCGAAAAATCGGTTGCGCTGATGAACGGGCTGCTTGCACTGAAGAGCAAGGTCGAGGACAGGTGGTCAGAGATGCCGAGCAGTCTCGTAATCGCTGAGAAGACCGGTTTTTTAAATGTGAAACCGGTTCTGAATATCACGATGATCGAGTGCGGCGTAAAGGAGAACGTGGTTCCCGGGAGATGCACCATTCGCGGCGACCGCAGGGTGATGCCTGAAGAGACATTCGATGACGCAATCGATGAGATCGAAAGAGCGCTTGCGAGTGCCGCAGACGCAGACACGCGATACGATTTCACTTACGAGATCGGATATCCGCCGATGTTTACCGATGCGAGCCACTCATGGATCGGGCAGGTTCTGGCCGTTGCAAACGAGGTATCCGACCGCAACATCGATATCGCCGGAGCGCAGGGCAGTCTCGACGTCGCTTATGCAATCGAGGTCACAGGGCAGCCGGTATGCTGCCACGGCGTCGGGCGAGTGCTTGAGAGCCGGGCACATGCTGAGGATGAGAATGTGCGCCTCGAGGACCTGGTGCGGTACACAAAGTTTTTGGGGCTGCTCCTAACAGAGTGATACAATGAAACAGAGTACCATGAAATCCACAAAGTCCTTTGAATTCATAAATTCCCACAACATTATGCTTGCGGCGGTAATCATGTTCAGCGTGCTGTTCATGATCCTGATCATAGGGATGCTCATACCGCTATTCACAGACGCTACCCTCGATGCCGGATGGTTTAATAACCGGACAATGCTTCCAACCCTTCTTCTGGCACTGCTTCTCGGTGTATGCCTGCTTCTGCAAGATGTCTCACCAACAAAGATTCTTATAATTCTCGCGATTGTGCTTGTAACAACCGTGCTCTTTGTGTACCTATCGCCATTTCATAACGCCGCGATCGATGTGTCGGCGCCGGTATTTCTCTTTGCCACGCTTGCGATCGTATACCGGATCATTCGGCTGCCCAAACTGACACTCCGCAGCGTAAGCCCGCAGATCATCCATATCGGCATCGTTCTGATCTTGATCGGCATCGTCGTGAGCACAAACATAAGGATCGATGGATCCACGGTCATACATGACGGAGAACTCGGCGTCTTTGATGGGCAGCCATACGCCGTAAAGATCACTGGAATCTCGGACCAATACGAGGGCGCGCCTTATGAAGGGCAGCCGGGCTCATCCTATGTAACCATGATCGATTTCGAACTCTATCATGGGGGCACGCTGATCGATCGCGATGAGGTCAAATTCATCACGGATTTCAAGTGGGGGCAGTCGTATGCCACGAACTATGTCTACCGATCGCTCACAGAAGAGGTGTTCATCACCACGAAGATGGTTGAAGGCAACTACGCCAATCTCTACATGCGCACAGCACCTTGGATCACAGCGGTCTGGGGCGGGATCATCCTGATGTCTCTTGGAATCGTCCTGCTCATGTACTCGGTTAGAACTGGGAAAGAAGGGTCGAAATCAGAAGAAACAATAAAAGAAAGGAAGAAAGAGACGAAGAAAGAGAAGAGAGGGGAGCGAGAGGAGTTAGGGAATGAAGTGGAGAAAGGGGATATCGACAGAAAGTACGAAGAGTTGCTGCAGAAGGAACTGTCTGAACTGAAGGCGAGATAGGGTAGGAAAGAAGAAAGGAAGAAAAGGAAACGATGAAGACGATCATCATCGGCGGCGGGCTATCCGGACTTGCATCCGCGTACAGGATGCTAAAAGAGGACATATCCGATGTAACCATCCTTGAAAAGGGTTCCGAAGTCGGCGGAATGGCTGCGAGTTACCATATCGGCAACTATCACATCGAGAAGTATTACCACCACATCTTCGAGACTGATTCCGAACTGATAGGTCTCATCGGGAGTCTGGGTCTCGGTGCTGACCTGCAATGGCTTAAAGGAACCACTGGCTATTATATCGATGGGAAGATATACCCGATGAACACGCCGATCGAACTGCTCAAGTCGCCGCTCTCGGTTCCGGACTTGATACGGCTCGCACGCATCGTCCTTGTGACCAAGCGGGCAAAGGATAAGGAGATCTACAAACTCGATTGCGTCACCGCAAAGGAGTGGATCCTTAAGAATGCCGGAAGATCGGTCTACGAGCGGTTCTTTGAGCCGCTCTTGCGAAGCAAGTTCGGTAGCAGCCACGACCGGGTATCTGCTGCATGGCTCTTCGGGCGCATCAGGATCAGGTCTAACCGGTCCACGAGTGGCGAGAAACTTGGATACCTGCGCGGAGGGTTTCACCGCCTCGTTAAACGTCTGACAGAATCGATCGTTGCGATGGGCGGGGAAATCCGGACGAACTGCGAGGTGTCAGAGATCGGAATAGTTGATGGAAGCGTCTCCGGCGTTACCGCTGGCAGACGCATGGACTGCGATTCCGTGATCTCGACGGCATCCCCTCATGCGCTTTTAAAGATGGTTGCGGATGCGCCTGATATCCCGTATCAGGGGACTGCGTGCGCGCTCTTTGGCATGAACCGGTCACTGATGAAGGATATGTACTGGTTAAACATAAAATCAAACGTGCCTTTTGGTGCGGTCATCGAGCATACAAACTTCCTTCCGGTCTCGGATTACGGAGAGCATCTGGTATACGTGACCGCGTACTTCCAGGACGATACTGATCCGAGATGGCGGTCTTCGGAGCAGGAACTGATCGATTCGTATCTGGGCGGACTTCGGGAGTTGTTTCCTGATTTCCACCGCGATGATGTCTCGTGGTGGAGACTTGCGCGGGATATTGACACGGCTCCGGTGTACATGACAGATTATATCGAGAAGATCCCGCCGTATTCCACCGATATCGGTGGGCTCTATCTTGCCGGCATGTTCTCCCGGACCAATTACCCTGAACGGAGCATGAACGGCTCTATTCTGGCGGGATTCGGGTGCGCGGAGGAGATCAGGGCACATACCCGTGCCTGAAAATCCCGTGGCGACCCGACCAGTGGTTGATGCGGTGTAACCTGTAACTCAAATTTTACGGCGAAATTACGTCAACTTTGCCGTCGGATTCGTGGTGTTCGCTTGTTACTGAAATTCGTGATCTAATCCGCTTTTACAAAAAAGCCCTACCAATGAAACATGAATTGTACGAATATCAATTGGCAACCCGATTAGCC
>JAUVWP010000178.1 GCA_030604085.1 Methanosarcinales archaeon
CCAGGTCTTCTTTGTGCTGCTTGCAGGGCTGCTGCTTGGAAGCAAGTGGGCAGGGATGAGCATGATCGTGTATGTGATGCTCGGGATCATCGGTTTCCCGGTCTTTTCAGGCGGTTTGTCAGGAATCGGGGTCATTCTTGGACCGACAGGTGGATATCTCATCGGATTTATCCCTGGCACATTCGTCACAGGATTGGTCAACGAAACGTTTGGCAGAAGTACGCTTGCCGCGATCGGCGCTATGATCGCGGGTCTTGCAGCGATATATCTTCTGGGAGTCGCACAATTATCCGTTGTCGCGGGTTTATCTGTCCCGCAATCGGTTGTGATCGGCGTTCTGCCTTTCCTGATCGGGGACTCAGTCAAACTGGTTGCCGCATTGATCGTATCAAGACTGACAGGTCCGGTGATCATATGATTGAACTTGCCAATATTAACTTCTCGTATCCGGAAAGACCGGTTCTAAGGGATGTAAACCTCTGTATCAGAAGCGGCGAGTATTTTGGCGTCACCGGAGACAATGGATCCGGGAAGACGACACTTGTAAAACTCTTAAACGGTCTGCTGCTGCCACAGGAGGGGCAGGTCATAGTAAATGGCGCATCCACGAGCGACCGCGAGAGCTTACTTGCGATCAGACGGTCTGTGGGCATCGTGTTCCAGAACCCGGATGCGCAAGCGGTCGGCGAAACCGTGGAAGAGGACATCGTCTTCGGGCTTGAGAATATCAGGGTTCCCATATCTGAGATCGACCGCCGGATCGAGAAATATCTGGGGATGCTTGGAATAAAGGAACTTCGGGACCGGAATATCAGTCTTTTAAGCGGCGGTCAGAAGCAACTGGTGAATATCGCCGCAGTCATGGCGATGGAGTCTGTATGTATCGTTTTTGACGAGGCGCTCTCGATGCTGGATGCCGGCAATCGAAGAAACGTACTTCTGAGGATATCTGAGCTTAACAGCCGCGGCACCGCGATCATACAGATCACGCATAACCCGGAAGATCTCGGCAACTGTCACAGGGTGATTGCGATCTCGGAAGGCAGGATATCGGGCACTGTCGATTTTTCCAGTGAGATCGCCATACCATCAGATTCTAACGCAAGCGTCGACGGCAGAGCCGTTACCGCAGAGTGCGCAAACGAAACAAACAAAGGAAAAAAAGGAAAAAGTGTAGTGATCAGCTGGATGCATAACAACGCGATTGACATAAACGACATCGGTAGGGAATACAACCGCAGAGAGCACAGAGGGATACAGAGGATCGGTTTAAAAACTCTGTGCTCTCTGTGTCCTCTGTGGTTAAATCCGGTGGCTTTTACCGCTTGTGTGGGATCAATTCGACCACAACA
>JAUVWP010000172.1 GCA_030604085.1 Methanosarcinales archaeon
CCCGGGTGCGGTTGTGTTATAAAAAAGATTCTCAGGCATCAGGATCACGGCTTCAACCAGATCATCTTCAACAAACTCCTTTCTGATGTCCCGCTCCCTGTTTCTGCCCACATTGCTGCTTCCTCTCGAGACCGCACCGGTATCGAGCACCACAGCCATCTTACCGCCATCCTTCAACGAGGCGAACATGTGCTGAATCCAGCCCCAGTCCGCACTGCTTGAAGGTGGATAACCGGCGTTGAAACGGTTGTATGGATCACTTTCATAAGTGTCCTGCGAAAAATCCTGGTTCCACATAGGATTCGCTGTTACTATATCGAACGCGCCAAGCGAACCATCCGAATTTAAAAAAGCAGGTCTTGTTATCGTATCCCCGAGAGCAATATCTGCCTCTATGTCATGAATGAATGCGTTCATCTTTGCCATCGCAAACGTTGCATGTAGAATCTCCTGACCATAAAACCTCAAAGGTGCGATGGATGGGTCTTCATCATATTTTTCTCTGAATCGCAGATAACATTTGATTAACAGACCGCCAGAACCACAGCATGGGTCATATATCTCCTTATCAGGCTCCGGATCAAGAATGTATGACATCAATACGGCAACTTCTCTCGGGGTGTAGAACTCGCCCGCGCTCTGACCCGAACCCTCTGCAAACTTTCTTAAGAGATATTCGTAAGCCCTACCAATGATATCTGGCTCAACATCTCTTAATCCAAGTCTGTATCTGCCCAGAACGTCTGTAAGAGTCCTCAGTTTATCCTCGCTGATGATTCTCTGCCCTGCAGCCGTTTCATTGAAGTCCACTATGTCAACAACGCCCTGAAGTTTCGGATTCTCTCTGGAGATTGTGCGGACAGCATCGGTTAAATACTCTCCAATGCCGGTTGTCTGCATGGTAATATTGCCCCATCTTGCTTTTTCTGGCATATAAAAGCGAACGAGACTGTGATCTCCCTTTAACAATTCTTCAACCACATCTCTACCACCATAGTCCGCAGATAGTTTCATTATCTCATCTTCGAAGACATCTGAGAATCTTTTCAGAAATATGAGTGGTAGAATATAGTCTTTGTACTTGGGAGCATCGATCTCCCCCCTGATCTTACAGGCAGCCTCCCAGAGCCATGTTTCCAGGGTCTTTATATCAAGCTCATTTCCCAACATTCACACCTCTTTTTGACCGGCATGATACTAATCATCTTTCACCCCGCCATACCATCATCCGGAATTCTGAAGCGCAATCCTTCCTGCAAGCACGCAACCACCGCCGCGGTTTCCGCCGATCGGGTTCTTTGGCACGCCAAGCGAGTTCATGCACCGCGCCATCACAGCAGCGCCTCTGGCAAGACCATCATCCACGAAGACGACCTGACTCTCGGGATCATCGAAGAAGTTTATCTTCGTGATCCGCTCGAGTATCAGTGCTGGCTTATTTCCGGTGATGCCGGCTCTCCCCGTGATTCCGATAGCAGTCTCCTTTGTTACGACCCCGGCATCGATCGCTGTCTGCACGAGCCGCTCTACAGAGATCGCAGCGATCGGATCC